>NZ_MIIV01000421.1:0-25578 GCF_001743015.1 Shigella sp. FC1567 | reverse complement strand
CAGCAAAGAACCTTGCAGAGGCGTTCGAGCATTATAACGAATGGCATCCGCATAGTGCGCTGGGTTATCGCTCGCCACGGGAATATCTGCGGCAGCGGGCTTGTAATGGGTTAAGTGATAACAGATGTCTGGAAATATAGGGGCAAATCCAATCCCCCAGAGAAGTCAGTGGGTTACGCAGAGAATCGTAACGGGATACCAGATCAAGAGCCTGTCCAATGTGCATAAAAAAATCCGGAAACAAGTGAGCGTTTCCGGATTCTTACACAGCCACTGGATCGGTCAACTGATCCTTAACTGATCGGCATTACCCAAAAGGCAGCGGGTTTTTTAATGATTCTTTTCCTCTCATGAGCAGACCAATAACTACGGCTCCGCAAGCGAATGAGGCAGCAAGGAAAACCAGTCGTGGTAAGAAGGCCCATGAATGCCAGGCGCCAAGGGCGGCGAGAAACTTCACATCACCATAGCCTAATCCTTCTTTATGTCGCAGTATGCGATACCCCCAGTAAATGACAGCGAATGTGCCGTAACCAACAATTGTCCCCCATAACGCATCGGCTAAACCATCAGGATGACAAACTTGATAGAACAAAAGACCTGACCAGAGTAACGGGCACGTAAATCTGTCAGGTAACAAGCCATGCTTTGCATCCCAGAAAAAAAGTAGGGCTGATAAACAAGCGTACAAAATCAGAAAGGGAAGGGTAGTGTCCATAAAACATCCTCTGTAATTGGAGTATCACCATCGAATAACTCCGGATGCTCAGCAACAGAGAGAGCGCTGATTTGTTAACCTGATTCCGGTGAAAAACGCTATCTTCACAACCTTACAAATTTCGTGGAATGCAGCTCGCAATCTGCGCGTTGCGATTAATTTCTACCCGATGCTTGCGTCAGGCTCAGATTTGCGTATAATGCGCGGGCTTGTCGTAGTTGACAGCAGGTTCAATCTGAACCTCAGTTAGCCGAATTTGGCTACCTAACAATGCTCCCAATCGGGGAGCTACGTAAGAACGGTTACACTCTCCCATCAATCGTAATGGGTCTGAGGAGTAATCATTTTCGTTTATAAAATAATTGGAGCTCTGGTCTCATGCAGAACCAAAGAATCCGTATCCGCCTGAAAGCGTTTGATCATCGTCTGATCGATCAAGCAACCGCGGAAATCGTCGAGACTGCCAAGCGCACTGGTGCGCAGGTCCGTGGTCCGATCCCGCTGCCGACACGCAAAGAGCGCTTCACTGTTCTGATCTCCCCGCACGTCAACAAAGACGCGCGCGATCAGTACGAAATCCGTACTCACTTGCGTCTGGTTGACATCGTTGAGCCAACCGAGAAAACCGTTGATGCTCTGATGCGTCTGGATCTGGCTGCCGGTGTAGACGTGCAGATCAGCCTGGGTTAATCAGGTCATTGAGCGATTGAGAGGTTGAAACAATGATTGGTTTAGTCGGTAAAAAAGTGGGTATGACCCGTATCTTCACAGAAGACGGCGTTTCTATCCCAGTAACCGTAATCGAAGTTGAAGCAAACCGCGTTACTCAGGTTAAAGACCTGGCTAACGATGGCTACCGTGCTATTCAGGTGACCACCGGTGCTAAAAAAGCTAACCGTGTGACCAAGCCTGAAGCTGGCCACTTCGCTAAAGCTGGCGTAGAAGCTGGCCGTGGTCTGTGGGAATTCCGCCTGGCTGAAGGCGAAGAGTTCACTGTAGGTCAGAGCATTAGCGTTGAACTGTTTGCTGACGTTAAAAAAGTTGACGTAACTGGCACCTCTAAAGGTAAAGGTTTCGCAGGTACCGTTAAGCGCTGGAACTTCCGTACCCAGGACGCTACTCACGGTAACTCCTTGTCTCACCGCGTTCCGGGTTCTATCGGTCAGAACCAGACTCCGGGCAAAGTGTTCAAAGGCAAGAAAATGGCAGGTCAGATGGGTAACGAACGTGTAACCGTTCAGAGCCTTGACGTAGTACGCGTTGACGCTGAGCGCAACCTGCTGCTGGTTAAAGGTGCTGTCCCGGGTGCAACCGGTAGCGACCTGATCGTTAAACCAGCTGTGAAGGCGTAAGGAGATAGCAATGGAATTAGTATTGAAAGACGCGCAGAGCGCGCTGACTGTTTCCGAAACTACCTTCGGTCGTGATTTCAACGAAGCGCTGGTTCACCAGGTTGTTGTTGCTTATGCAGCTGGTGCTCGTCAGGGTACTCGTGCTCAGAAGACTCGTGCTGAAGTAACTGGTTCCGGTAAAAAACCGTGGCGCCAGAAAGGCACCGGCCGTGCGCGTTCTGGTTCTATCAAGAGCCCGATCTGGCGTTCTGGTGGCGTGACCTTTGCTGCTCGTCCGCAGGACCACAGTCAAAAAGTTAACAAGAAGATGTACCGCGGCGCGCTGAAAAGCATCCTGTCCGAACTGGTACGTCAGGATCGTCTGATCGTTGTCGAGAAGTTCTCTGTAGAAGCGCCGAAAACTAAGCTGCTGGCACAGAAACTGAAAGACATGGCTCTGGAAGATGTGCTGATCATCACCGGTGAGCTGGACGAAAACCTGTTCCTGGCTGCGCGCAACCTGCACAAGGTTGACGTACGCGATGCAACTGGTATCGACCCGGTTAGCCTGATCGCCTTCGACAAAGTCGTAATGACTGCTGATGCTGTTAAGCAAGTTGAGGAGATGCTGGCATGATTCGTGAAGAACGTCTGCTGAAGGTGCTGCGTGCACCGCACGTTTCTGAAAAAGCGTCTACTGCGATGGAAAAATCCAACACCATCGTACTCAAAGTTGCTAAAGACGCGACCAAAGCAGAAATCAAAGCTGCTGTGCAGAAACTGTTTGAAGTCGAAGTCGAAGTCGTTAACACCCTGGTAGTTAAAGGGAAAGTTAAACGTCACGGACAGCGTATCGGTCGTCGTAGCGACTGGAAAAAAGCTTACGTCACCCTGAAAGAAGGCCAGAATCTGGACTTCGTTGGCGGCGCTGAGTAAGTCGGAGGAGTAATACAATGGCAGTTGTTAAATGTAAACCGACATCTCCGGGTCGTCGCCACGTAGTTAAAGTGGTTAACCCTGAGCTGCACAAGGGCAAACCTTTTGCTCCGTTGCTGGAAAAAAACAGCAAATCCGGTGGTCGTAACAACAATGGCCGTATCACCACTCGTCATATCGGTGGTGGCCACAAGCAGGCTTACCGTATTGTTGACTTCAAACGCAACAAAGACGGTATCCCGGCAGTTGTTGAACGTCTTGAGTACGATCCGAACCGTTCCGCGAACATCGCGCTGGTTCTGTACAAAGACGGTGAACGCCGTTACATCCTGGCCCCTAAAGGCCTGAAAGCTGGCGACCAGATTCAGTCTGGCGTTGATGCTGCAATCAAACCAGGTAACACCCTGCCGATGCGCAACATCCCGGTTGGTTCTACTGTTCATAACGTAGAAATGAAACCAGGTAAAGGCGGTCAGCTGGCACGTTCCGCTGGTACTTACGTTCAGATCGTTGCTCGTGATGGTGCTTATGTCACCCTGCGTCTGCGTTCTGGTGAAATGCGTAAAGTAGAAGCAGACTGCCGTGCAACTCTGGGCGAAGTTGGCAATGCTGAGCATATGCTGCGCGTTCTGGGTAAAGCAGGTGCTGCACGCTGGCGTGGTGTTCGTCCGACCGTTCGCGGTACCGCGATGAACCCGGTAGACCACCCACATGGTGGTGGTGAAGGTCGTAACTTTGGTAAGCACCCGGTAACTCCGTGGGGCGTTCAGACCAAAGGTAAGAAGACCCGCAGCAACAAGCGTACTGATAAATTCATCGTACGTCGCCGTAGCAAATAATTTTAGAGGATAAGCCATGCCACGTTCTCTCAAGAAAGGTCCTTTTATTGACCTGCACTTGCTGAAGAAGGTAGAGAAAGCGGTGGAAAGCGGAGACAAGAAGCCCCTGCGCACTTGGTCCCGTCGTTCAACGATCTTTCCTAACATGATCGGTTTGACCATCGCTGTCCATAATGGTCGTCAGCACGTTCCGGTATTTGTAACCGACGAAATGGTCGGTCACAAACTGGGTGAATTCGCACCGACTCGTACTTATCGCGGCCACGCTGCTGATAAAAAAGCGAAGAAGAAATAAGGTAGGAGGAAGAGATGGAAACTATCGCTAAACATCGCCATGCTCGTTCTTCTGCTCAGAAGGTTCGCCTTGTTGCTGACCTGATTCGCGGTAAGAAAGTGTCGCAGGCTCTGGATATTTTGACCTACACCAACAAGAAAGCGGCTGTACTGGTCAAGAAAGTTCTGGAATCTGCCATTGCTAACGCTGAACACAACGATGGCGCTGACATTGACGATCTGAAAGTTACGAAAATTTTCGTAGACGAAGGCCCGAGCATGAAGCGCATTATGCCGCGTGCAAAAGGTCGTGCAGATCGCATCCTGAAGCGCACCAGCCACATCACTGTGGTTGTGTCCGATCGCTGAGACTCTGGAGACTAGCAATGGGTCAGAAAGTACATCCTAATGGTATTCGCCTGGGTATTGTAAAACCATGGAACTCTACCTGGTTTGCGAACACCAAAGAATTCGCTGACAACCTGGACAGCGATTTTAAAGTACGTCAGTACCTGACTAAGGAACTGGCTAAAGCGTCCGTATCTCGTATCGTTATCGAGCGTCCGGCTAAGAGCATCCGTGTAACCATTCACACTGCTCGCCCGGGTATCGTTATCGGTAAAAAAGGTGAAGACGTAGAAAAACTGCGTAAGGTCGTAGCGGACATCGCTGGCGTTCCTGCACAGATCAACATCGCCGAAGTTCGTAAGCCTGAACTGGACGCAAAACTGGTTGCTGACAGCATCACTTCTCAGCTGGAACGTCGCGTTATGTTCCGTCGTGCTATGAAGCGTGCTGTACAGAACGCAATGCGTCTGGGCGCTAAAGGTATTAAAGTTGAAGTTAGCGGCCGTCTGGGCGGCGCGGAAATCGCACGTACCGAATGGTACCGCGAAGGTCGCGTACCGCTGCACACTCTGCGTGCTGACATCGACTACAACACCTCTGAAGCGCACACCACTTACGGTGTAATCGGCGTTAAAGTGTGGATCTTCAAAGGCGAGATCCTGGGTGGTATGGCTGCTGTTGAACAACCGGAAAAACCGGCTGCTCAGCCTAAAAAGCAGCAGCGTAAAGGCCGTAAATAAGGAGCGTCGCTGATGTTACAACCAAAGCGTACAAAATTCCGTAAAATGCACAAAGGCCGTAACCGCGGTCTGGCGCAGGGTACGGATGTTAGCTTCGGCAGCTTCGGTCTGAAAGCTGTTGGCCGTGGTCGTCTGACTGCCCGTCAGATCGAAGCAGCACGTCGTGCTATGACCCGTGCAGTTAAGCGTCAAGGTAAGATCTGGATCCGTGTGTTCCCGGACAAACCGATCACTGAAAAGCCGCTGGCAGTGCGTATGGGTAAAGGTAAAGGTAACGTGGAGTATTGGGTTGCCTTGATTCAGCCGGGTAAAGTCCTGTATGAAATGGACGGTGTTCCGGAAGAGCTGGCCCGTGAAGCATTCAAGCTGGCAGCAGCGAAACTGCCGATTAAAACCACCTTTGTAACTAAGACGGTGATGTAATGAAAGCAAAAGAGCTGCGTGAGAAGAGCGTTGAAGAGCTGAACACCGAGCTGCTGAACCTGCTGCGTGAGCAGTTCAACCTGCGTATGCAGGCTGCAAGTGGCCAGCTGCAACAGTCTCACCTGTTGAAGCAAGTGCGTCGCGATGTCGCACGCGTTAAGACTTTACTGAACGAGAAGGCTGGTGCGTAATGACCGATAAAATCCGTACTCTGCAAGGTCGCGTTGTTAGCGACAAAATGGAGAAATCCATTGTTGTTGCTATCGAACGTTTTGTGAAACACCCGATCTACGGTAAATTCATCAAGCGTACGACCAAACTGCACGTACATGACGAGAACAACGAATGCGGTATCGGTGACGTGGTTGAAATCCGCGAATGCCGTCCGCTGTCCAAGACTAAATCCTGGACGCTGGTTCGCGTTGTAGAGAAAGCGGTTCTGTAATACAGTACACTCTCTCGATACGAATAAACGCTCAGAAATGAGCCGTTTATTTTTTCTACCCATATCCTTGAAGCGGTGTTATAATGCCGCGCCCTCGATATGGGGATTTTTAACGACCTGATTTTCGGGTCTCAGTAGTAGTTGACATTAGCGGAGCACTAAAATGATCCAAGAACAGACTATGCTGAACGTCGCCGACAACTCCGGTGCACGTCGCGTAATGTGTATCAAGGTTCTGGGTGGCTCGCACCGTCGCTACGCAGGCGTAGGCGACATCATCAAGATCACCATCAAAGAAGCAATTCCGCGTGGTAAGGTCAAAAAAGGTGATGTGCTGAAGGCGGTAGTGGTGCGCACCAAGAAGGGTGTTCGTCGCCCGGACGGTTCTGTCATTCGCTTCGATGGTAATGCTTGTGTTCTTCTGAACAACAACAGCGAGCAGCCTATCGGTACGCGTATTTTTGGGCCGGTAACTCGTGAGCTTCGTAGTGAGAAGTTCATGAAAATTATCTCTCTGGCACCAGAAGTACTCTAAGGAGCGAATCATGGCAGCGAAAATCCGTCGTGATGACGAAGTTATCGTGTTAACCGGTAAAGATAAAGGTAAACGCGGTAAAGTTAAGAATGTCCTGTCTTCCGGCAAGGTCATTGTTGAAGGTATCAACCTGGTTAAGAAACATCAGAAGCCGTTCCGGCCCTGAACCAACCGGGTGGCATCGTTGAAAAAGAAGCCGCTATTCAGGTTTCCAACGTAGCAATCTTCAATGCGGCAACCGGCAAGGCTGACCGTGTAGGCTTTAGATTCGAAGACGGCAAAAAAGTCCGTTTCTTCAAGTCTAACAGCGAAACTATCAAGTAATTTGGAGTAGTACGATGGCGAAACTGCATGATTACTACAAAGACGAAGTAGTTAAAAAACTCATGACTGAGTTTAACTACAATTCTGTCATGCAAGTCCCTCGGGTCGAGAAGATCACCCTGAACATGGGTGTTGGTGAAGCGATCGCTGACAAAAAACTGCTGGATAACGCAGCAGCAGACCTGGCAGCAATCTCCGGTCAAAAACCGCTGATCACCAAAGCACGCAAATCTGTTGCAGGCTTCAAAATCCGTCAGGGCTATCCGATCGGCTGTAAAGTAACTCTGCGTGGCGAACGCATGTGGGAGTTCTTTGAGCGCCTGATCACTATTGCTGTACCTCGTATCCGTGACTTCCGTGGCCTGTCCGCTAAGTCTTTCGACGGTCGTGGTAACTACAGCATGGGTGTCCGTGAGCAGATCATCTTCCCAGAAATCGACTACGATAAAGTCGACCGCGTTCGTGGTTTGGATATTACCATTACCACTACTGCGAAATCTGACGAAGAAGGCCGCGCTCTGCTGGCTGCCTTTGACTTCCCGTTCCGCAAGTAAGGTAGGGTTACTAAATGGCTAAGCAATCAATGAAAGCACGCGAAGTAAAACGCGTAGCTTTAGCTGATAAATACTTCGCGAAACGCGCTGAACTGAAAGCGATCATCTCTGATGTGAACGCTTCCGACGAAGATCGTTGGAACGCTGTTCTCAAGCTGCAGACTCTGCCGCGTGATTCCAGCCCGTCTCGTCAGCGTAACCGCTGCCGTCAAACAGGTCGTCCGCATGGTTTCCTGCGGAAGTTCGGGTTGAGCCGTATTAAGGTCCGTGAAGCCGCTATGCGCGGTGAAATCCCGGGTCTGAAAAAGGCTAGCTGGTAATTGTCACCAATTGAATCACGGGAGTAAAGACAGATGAGCATGCAAGATCCGATCGCGGATATGCTGACCCGTATCCGTAACGGTCAGGCCGCGAACAAAGCTGCGGTCACCATGCCTTCCTCCAAGCTGAAAGTGGCAATCGCCAACGTGCTGAAGGAAGAAGGTTTTATTGAAGATTTTAAAGTTGAAGGCGACACCAAGCCTGAACTGGAACTTACTCTGAAGTATTTCCAGGGCAAAGCTGTTGTAGAAAGCATTCAGCGTGTCAGCCGCCCAGGTCTGCGCATCTATAAACGTAAAGATGAGCTGCCGAAAGTTATGGCGGGTCTGGGTATCGCAGTTGTTTCTACCTCTAAAGGTGTTATGACTGATCGTGCAGCGCGCCAGGCTGGTCTTGGTGGCGAAATTATCTGCTACGTAGCCTAATCGGAGGAAAAAATGTCTCGTGTTGCTAAAGCACCGGTCGTTGTTCCTGCCGGCGTTGACGTAAAAATCAACGGTCAGGTTATTACGATCAAAGGTAAAAACGGCGAGCTGACTCGTACTCTCAACGATGCTGTTGAAGTTAAACATGCAGATAATACCCTGACCTTCGGTCCGCGTGATGGTTACGCAGACGGTTGGGCACAGGCTGGTACCGCGCGTGCCCTGCTGAACTCAATGGTTATCGGTGTTACCGAAGGCTTCACTAAGAAGCTGCAGCTGGTTGGTGTAGGTTACCGTGCAGCGGTTAAAGGTAATGTGATTAACCTGTCTCTGGGTTTCTCTCATCCTGTTGACCATCAGCTGCCTGCGGGTATCACTGCTGAATGTCCGACTCAGACTGAAATCGTGCTGAAAGGCGCTGATAAGCAGGTGATCGGCCAGGTTGCAGCGGATCTGCGCGCCTACCGTCGTCCTGAGCCTTATAAAGGCAAGGGTGTTCGTTACGCCGACGAAGTCGTGCGTATCAAAGAGGCTAAGAAGAAGTAAGGTAACACTATGGATAAGAAATCTGCTCGTATCCGTCGTGCGACCCGCGCACGCCGCAAGCTCCAGGAGCTGGGCGCAACTCGCCTGGTGGTACATCGTACCCCGCGTCACATTTACGCACAGGTAATTGCACCGAACGGTTCTGAAGTTCTGGTAGCTGCTTCTACTGTAGAAAAAGCTATCGCTGAACAACTGAAGTACACCGGTAACAAAGACGCGGCTGCAGCTGTGGGTAAAGCTGTCGCTGAACGCGCTCTGGAAAAAGGCATCAAAGATGTATCCTTTGACCGTTCCGGGTTCCAATATCATGGTCGTGTCCAGGCACTGGCAGATGCTGCCCGTGAAGCTGGCCTTCAGTTCTAAGGTAGAGGTGTAAGATGGCTCACATCGAAAAACAAGCTGGCGAACTGCAGGAAAAGCTGATCGCGGTAAACCGCGTATCTAAAACCGTTAAAGGTGGTCGTATTTTCTCCTTCACAGCTCTGACTGTAGTTGGCGATGGTAACGGTCGCGTTGGTTTTGGTTACGGTAAAGCGCGTGAAGTTCCAGCAGCGATCCAGAAAGCGATGGAAAAAGCCCGTCGCAATATGATTAACGTCGCGCTGAATAACGGCACTCTGCAACACCCTGTTAAAGGTGTTCACACGGGTTCTCGCGTATTCATGCAGCCGGCTTCCGAAGGTACCGGTATCATCGCCGGTGGTGCAATGCGCGCCGTTCTGGAAGTCGCTGGGGTTCATAACGTTCTGGCTAAAGCATATGGTTCCACCAACCCGATCAACGTGGTTCGTGCAACTATTGATGGCCTGGAAAATATGAATTCTCCAGAAATGGTCGCTGCCAAGCGTGGTAAATCCGTTGAAGAAATTCTGGGGAAATAAACCATGGCAAAGACTATTAAAATTACTCAAACCCGCAGTGCAATCGGTCGTCTGCCGAAACACAAGGCAACGCTGCTTGGCCTGGGTCTGCGTCGTATTGGTCACACCGTAGAGCGCGAGGATACTCCTGCTATTCGCGGTATGATCAACGCGGTTTCCTTCATGGTTAAAGTTGAGGAGTAAGAGATGCGTTTAAATACTCTGTCTCCGGCCGAAGGCTCCAAAAAGGCGGGTAAACGCTTGGGTCGTGGTATCGGTTCTGGCCTCGGTAAAACCGGTGGTCGTGGTCACAAAGGTCAGAAGTCTCGTTCTGGCGGTGGCGTACGTCGCGGTTTCGAGGGGGGTCAGATGCCTCTGTACCGTCGTCTGCCGAAATTCGGCTTCACTTCTCGTAAAGCAGCGATTACAGCCGAAGTTCGTCTGTCTGACCTGGCTAAAGTAGAAGGCGGTGTTGTAGACCTGAACACGCTGAAAGCGGCTAACATTATCGGTATCCAGATCGAGTTCGCGAAAGTGATCCTGGCTGGCGAAGTAACGACTCCGGTAACTGTTCGTGGCCTGCGTGTTACTAAAGGCGCTCGTGCTGCTATCGAAGCTGCTGGCGGTAAAATCGAGGAATAAGTAGCAGATGGCTAAACAACCGGGATTAGATTTTCAAAGTGCCAAAGGTGGCTTAGGCGAGCTGAAACGCAGACTGCTGTTTGTTATCGGTGCGCTGATTGTGTTCCGTATTGGCTCTTTTATTCCGATCCCTGGTATTGATGCCGCTGTACTTGCCAAACTGCTTGAGCAACAGCGAGGCACCATCATTGAGATGTTTAACATGTTCTCTGGTGGTGCTCTCAGCCGTGCTTCTATCTTTGCTCTGGGGATCATGCCGTATATTTCGGCGTCGATCATTATCCAGCTGCTGACGGTGGTTCACCCAACGTTGGCGGAAATTAAGAAAGAAGGGGAGTCTGGTCGTCGTAAGATCAGCCAGTACACCCGCTACGGTACTCTGGTGCTGGCAATATTCCAGTCGATCGGTATTGCTACCGGTCTGCCGAATATGCCTGGTATGCAAGGCCTGGTGATTAACCCGGGCTTTGCATTCTACTTCACCGCTGTTGTAAGTCTGGTCACAGGAACGATGTTCCTGATGTGGTTGGGCGAACAGATCACTGAACGAGGTATCGGCAACGGTATTTCAATCATTATCTTCGCCGGTATTGTCGCGGGACTCCCGCCAGCCATTGCCCATACTATCGAGCAAGCGCGTCAAGGCGACCTGCACTTCCTCGTGTTGCTGTTGGTTGCAGTATTAGTATTTGCAGTGACGTTCTTTGTTGTATTTGTTGAGCGTGGTCAACGCCGCATTGTGGTAAACTACGCGAAACGTCAGCAAGGTCGTCGTGTCTATGCTGCACAGAGCACACATTTACCGCTGAAAGTGAATATGGCGGGGGTAATCCCGGCAATCTTCGCTTCCAGTATTATTCTGTTCCCGGCGACCATCGCGTCATGGTTCGGGGGCGGTACTGGTTGGAACTGGCTGACAACAATTTCGCTGTATTTGCAGCCTGGGCAACCGCTTTATGTGTTACTCTATGCGTCTGCAATCATCTTCTTCTGTTTCTTCTACACGGCGTTGGTTTTCAACCCGCGTGAAACAGCAGATAACCTGAAGAAGTCCGGTGCATTTGTACCAGGAATTCGTCCGGGAGAGCAAACGGCGAAGTATATCGATAAAGTAATGACCCGCCTGACCCTGGTTGGTGCGCTGTATATTACCTTTATCTGCCTGATCCCGGAGTTCATGCGTGATGCAATGAAAGTACCGTTCTACTTCGGTGGGACCTCACTGCTTATCGTTGTTGTCGTGATTATGGACTTTATGGCTCAAGTGCAAACTCTGATGATGTCCAGTCAGTATGAGTCTGCATTGAAGAAGGCGAACCTGAAAGGCTACGGCCGATAATTGGTCGCCCGAGAAGTTACGGAGAGTAAAAATGAAAGTTCGTGCTTCCGTCAAGAAATTATGCCGTAACTGCAAAATCGTTAAGCGTGATGGTGTCATCCGTGTGATTTGCAGTGCCGAGCCGAAGCATAAACAGCGCCAAGGCTGATTTTTTCGCATATTTTTCTTGCAAAGTTGGGTTGAGCTGGCTAGATTAGCCAGCCAATCTTTTGTATGTCTGTGCGTTTCCATTTGAGTATCCTGAAAACGGGCTTTTCAGCATGGAACGTACATATTAAATAGTAGGAGTGCATAGTGGCCCGTATAGCAGGCATTAACATTCCTGATC
The DNA here is from genome assembly GCF_001743015.1 of Shigella sp. FC1567. NCBI lineage: Bacteria > Pseudomonadati > Pseudomonadota > Gammaproteobacteria > Enterobacterales > Enterobacteriaceae > Shigella > Shigella sp. FC1567. Next base: position 13,651 of record NZ_MIIV01000421.1, on the reverse strand, counting down.
ATAAGCATGCCGTAATCGCATTAACTTCGATTTATGGCGTCGGCAAGACCCGTTCTAAAGCCATCCTGGCTGCAGCGGGTATCGCTGAAGATGTTAAGATCAGTGAGCTGTCTGAAGGACAAATCGATACGCTGCGTGACGAAGTTGCCAAATTTGTCGTTGAAGGTGATCTGCGCCGTGAAATCAGCATGAGCATCAAGCGCCTGATGGATCTTGGTTGCTATCGCGGCTTGCGTCATCGTCGTGGTCTCCCGGTTCGCGGTCAGCGTACCAAGACCAACGCACGTACCCGTAAGGGTCCGCGCAAACCGATCAAGAAATAATCGGGGTGATTGAATAATGGCAAAGGCACCAATTCGTGCACGTAAACGTGTAAGAAAACAAGTCTCTGACGGCGTGGCTCATATCCATGCTTCTTTCAACAACACCATCGTGACTATCACTGATCGTCAGGGTAACGCGTTGGGTTGGGCAACAGCCGGTGGTTCCGGTTTCCGTGGTTCTCGCAAATCCACTCCGTTTGCAGCTCAGGTTGCAGCAGAGCGTTGCGCTGACGCCGTGAAAGAATACGGCATCAAGAATCTGGAAGTTATGGTTAAAGGTCCGGGTCCAGGCCGCGAATCTACTATTCGTGCTCTGAACGCCGCAGGTTTCCGCATCACTAACATTACTGATGTGACTCCGATCCCTCATAACGGTTGTCGTCCGCCGAAAAAACGTCGCGTATAACGCCTCGTTTTCCAGGTTTGTTGGAGAAAGAAAATGGCAAGATATTTGGGTCCTAAGCTCAAGCTGAGCCGTCGTGAGGGCACCGACTTATTCCTTAAGTCTGGCGTTCGCGCGATCGATACCAAGTGTAAAATTGAACAAGCTCCTGGCCAGCACGGTGCGCGTAAACCGCGTCTGTCTGACTATGGTGTGCAGTTGCGTGAAAAGCAAAAAGTTCGCCGTATCTATGGTGTGCTGGAGCGTCAGTTCCGTAACTACTACAAAGAAGCAGCACGTCTGAAAGGCAACACCGGTGAAAACCTGTTGGCTCTGCTGGAAGGTCGTCTGGACAACGTTGTATACCGTATGGGCTTCGGTGCCACTCGTGCAGAAGCACGTCAGCTGGTTAGCCATAAAGCAATTATGGTAAACGGTCGTGTTGTTAACATCGCTTCTTATCAGGTTAGTCCGAATGACGTTGTAAGCATTCGTGAGAAAGCGAAGAAGCAGTCTCGCGTGAAAGCCGCTCTGGAGCTGGCTGAGCAGCGTGAAAAGCCAACTTGGCTGGAAGTTGATGCTGGCAAGATGGAAGGTACGTTTAAGCGTAAGCCGGAGCGTTCTGATCTGTCTGCGGACATTAACGAACACCTGATCGTCGAGCTTTACTCCAAGTAAAGCTTAGTACCAAAGAGAGGACACAATGCAGGGTTCTGTGACAGAGTTTCTAAAACCGCGCCTGGTTGATATCGAGCAAGTGAGTTCGACGCACGCCAAGGTGACCCTTGAGCCTTTAGAGCGTGGCTTTGGCCATACTCTGGGTAACGCACTGCGCCGTATTCTGCTCTCATCGATGCCGGGTTGCGCGGTGACCGAGGTTGAGATTGATGGTGTACTACATGAGTACAGCACCAAAGAAGGCGTTCAGGAAGATATCCTGGAAATCCTGCTCAACCTGAAAGGGCTGGCGGTGAGAGTTCAGGGCAAAGATGAAGTTATTCTTACCTTGAATAAATCTGGCATTGGCCCTGTGACTGCAGCCGATATCACCCACGACGGTGATGTCGAAATCGTCAAGCCGCAGCACGTGATCTGCCACCTGACCGATGAGAACGCGTCTATTAGCATGCGTATCAAAGTTCAGCGCGGTCGTGGTTATGTGCCGGCTTCTACCCGAATTCATTCGGAAGAAGATGAGCGCCCAATCGGCCGTCTGCTGGTCGACGCATGCTACAGCCCTGTGGAGCGTATTGCCTACAATGTTGAAGCAGCGCGTGTAGAACAGCGTACCGACCTGGACAAGCTGGTCATCGAAATGGAAACCAACGGCACAATCGATCCTGAAGAGGCGATTCGTCGTGCGGCAACCATTCTGGCTGAACAACTGGAAGCTTTCGTTGACTTACGTGATGTACGTCAGCCTGAAGTGAAAGAAGAGAAACCAGAGTTCGATCCGATCCTGCTGCGCCCTGTTGACGATCTGGAATTGACTGTCCGCTCTGCTAACTGCCTTAAAGCAGAAGCTATCCACTATATCGGTGATCTGGTACAACGTACCGAGGTTGAGCTCCTTAAAACGCCTAACCTTGGTAAAAAATCTCTTACTGAGATTAAAGACGTGCTGGCTTCCCGTGGACTGTCTCTGGGCATGCGCCTGGAAAACTGGCCACCGGCAAGCATCGCTGACGAGTAACCGGATCACAGGTTAAGGTTTTACTGAGAAGGATAAGGTCATGCGCCATCGTAAGAGTGGTCGTCAACTGAACCGCAACAGCAGCCATCGCCAGGCTATGTTCCGCAATATGGCAGGTTCACTGGTTCGTCATGAAATCATCAAGACGACTCTGCCTAAAGCGAAAGAGCTGCGCCGCGTAGTTGAGCCGCTGATTACTCTTGCCAAGACTGATAGCGTTGCTAATCGTCGTCTGGCATTCGCCCGTACTCGTGATAACGAGATCGTGGCAAAACTGTTTAACGAACTGGGCCCGCGTTTCGCGAGCCGTGCCGGTGGTTACACTCGTATTCTGAAGTGTGGCTTCCGTGCAGGCGACAACGCGCCGATGGCTTACATCGAGCTGGTTGATCGTTCAGAGAAAGCAGAAGCTGCTGCAGAGTAATCTGAAGCAACGTAAAAAAACCCGCCCCGGCGGGTTTTTTTATACCCGTAGCATCCCCACTTATCTACAATAGCTGTACTCTTTTTGTTCATCCCCTGGAGTATTTATGTGGTTACTTGACCAGTGGGCAGAGCGTCATATAGCAGAAGCGCAAGCGAAAGGTGAGTTTGATAATCTGGCAGGTAGCGGCGAACCATTGATACTGGATGATGATTCTCATGTGCCACCGGAATTACGTGCGGGGTATCGCTTGCTGAAGAATGCTGGTTGCTTACCGCCAGAACTTGAGCAGCGGAGGGAAGCAATTCAGCTTCTGGATATCCTGAGAGGTATCCGTCACGATGATCCGCAATATCAAGAGGTTAGCCGTCGATTGTCATTACTGGAATTGAAGCTGCGACAAGCTGGATTTAGTACCGATTTTTTACGCGGCGATTATGCTGACAAGTTGTTGGACAAAATCAACGATAACTAGTGGAGTATGTATGTATCGCATTGGTGAGCTGGCAAAAATGGCGGAAGTAACACCTGACACGATTCGTTATTACGAAAAACAGCAGATGATGGAGCATGAAGTGCGTACTGAAGGCGGGTTTCGCCTGTATACCGAAAGCGATCTCCAGCGATTGAAATTTATCCGCCATGCCAGACAACTAGGTTTCAGTCTGGAGTCGATCCGCGAGTTGCTGTCGATCCGCATCGATCCTGAACACCATACCTGTCAGGAGTCAAAAGGCATTGTGCAGGAAAGATTGCAGGAAGTCGAAGCACGGATAGCCGAGTTGCAGAGTATGCAGCGTTCCTTGCAACGCCTTAACGATGCCTGTTGTGGGACCGCCCATAGCAGTGTTTATTGTTCGATTCTTGAAGCTCTTGAACAAGGGGCGAGTGGCGTTAAGAGTGGCTGTTGATTTTTTGCACTGGCAGGATTACACTCGCGCCGTAAAATAACCAATTGGAGTTTTTATGAGCCGATATCAGCATACTAAAGGGCAGATAAGGGATAATGCGATAGAAGCATTACTACATGATCCCTTATTCCGACAGCGCGTAGAGAAAAATAAGAAGGGGAAAGGCAGTTACATGCGAAAAGGAAAACATGGCAATCGGGGGAACTGGGAGGCCAGTGGCAAGAAAGTAAATCACTTTTTTACCACTGGTCTTCTGCTTTCAGGCGCTTGTTAAGAGCGGTTATTCTGCTCTTTCAGCAAATCACGAATTTCTGCCAGTAATACTTCTTCTTTAGTTGGTGCAGGTGCGGCAGCTGGTTCTTCTTTTTTCCGATTCAGTTTGTTGATTAGCTTAATCGCCATAAAGATGGCAAAGGCCACAATCAGAAAATCAAAGACGTTTTGAATGAAGACACCGTAATGCATCACAACAGCAGGGATATCCCCCTGCGCATCGCGTAGCGTGACAGCAAACTGTTTAAAGTCGATCCCGCCAATTAATAAGCCCAGAGGTGGCATGATGATATCGGCAACCAGTGAAGATACAATCTTCCCGAATGCCGCACCGATAATGACACCCACCGCCAAATCCACCACGTTCCCGCGCATCGCAAATTCGCGAAATTCTTTAATAATGCTCATGTTATTCTCCCTATGAAGCCGACAACCATAAGTCTAACAAATGTTAAGCCATTTTCCTGCCAGGAATGAATTTAATTAATCCTTGATAATCAAAGGGAAATAATAAGGCGTCATTAGACGCCTTATTAATTACAAGAAGAAAGGGCTTGGCTGGAAGAGTCTTTCGACGTCGGTAATAAACTTTTTATCTGTGAGGAACATAATTACGTGATCGCCTTGCTCAATGCGCAGATTGTCATTGGCAATCATCACGTCGTTTCCACGTACCACCGCTCCAATAATCGTTCCTGGCGGTAGCTTGATTTCGTCAATGACTCTGCCGACAACGCGTGAGGTGCTTTCATCACCGTGAGCAACGGCTTCAATAGCTTCTGCTACGCCGCGGCGCAATGAGGAAACACCAACAATATCTGCTTTTCGCACATGGCTAAGCAACGCAGAAATAGTTGCTTGTTGTGGTGAAATTGCAATATCGATCACGCTCCCCTGAACCAGATCCACATAAGCGCGACGCTGGATCAATACCATCACCTTTTTCGCACCCATACGTTTGGCAAGCATGGCGGACATGATATTGGCCTCGTCATCGTTGGTGACGGCAATAAACAGATCAACTTGATCGATATGTTCTTCGGCCAGCAGTTCTTGATCCGACGCATCACCAAAAAAGACGATCGTATTCTGCAACTTTTCCGCCAGTTCGGCAGCGCGCTGCTGATTACGTTCGATGAGTTTAACGCTGTAATCTTTTTCCAGACGACGCGCCAGCCCTGCACCGATATTACCGCCACCAACCAGCATGATCCGCTTATACGGTTTTTCCAGTCGCTGTAATTCACTCATCACCGCGCGGATATGCTGTGAAGCGGCAATAAAGAACACTTCATCACCAGCTTCAACAATGGTCGAACCTTGTGGACGAATGGGGCGATCGTGGCGGAAAATTGCTGCCACACGAGTATCGATATGTGGCATATGTTCGCGCATGGTCGAAAGTGCATTACCAATCAGCGGGCCGCCATAATAGGCTTTAACTACAGCGAGGCTGACTTTACCCTCAGCGAAGTTCACCACCTGCAATGCGCCTGGATACTCAATCAGTCGGTAAATATTATCGATAACCAACTGCTCTGGTGCGATCAGATGATCAATCGGTACAGCATCTGAATGAAATAGCTTATCGGCATCGCGTACGTAGTCTGGTGAGCGGATGCGAGCGATGCGATTAGGGGTGTTGAAAAGTGAGTAGGCTACCTGGCAGGCAACCATATTGGTTTCATCTGAACTGGTTACAGCAACCAGCATATCGGCGTCGTCGGCACCTGCCTCCCGCAATACGCGTGGATGAGAGCCATGCCCCTGCACGACTCGCAGGTCAAATTTATCCTGCAAGGTCCGCAGACGCTCACCGTTGGTATCGACAACAGTAATATCGTTGTTCTCGCCAACCAGGTTTTCCGCCAGTGTGCCGCCAACCTGGCCGGCACCCAGAATGATAATTTTCATCAGTCTCGACCCGTTATCTCATCACTTTTTGATTAGCTTAGCGTAAAAGAAGCCGTCGCCCTCTTCGGCACCAGGCAGATTTTGTTTACCCGGTTGCTCTGGTGTTCCTGTTTCGCAAAGTTCGGCATCAGCGGTACGTTGCAAAAAAGCTTTAATCTGCAGGCTATTCTCTTCCGGTAACACCGAACAGGTGGCATAGACCAGGGTTCCACCGGATTTTAAATGCGGCCAAATGGCGTCGAGAATTTCAGACTGCAATTGCGCGAGTTCCGGGATATCGCGATCGCGACGTAACCATTTAATATCCGGATGGCGACGAATCACCCCCGTTGCTGAACAAGGCGCATCTAATAAAATGCGATCAAACTGTTGCTCGCCACACCATTGGGAAGGGTAACGGCCATCACCTTGTTTCACGGTTGCCTTCATACCAAGGCGTTTTAAATTGTCGTAAACGCGAGAGAGGCGCTGTTCGTCAATATCAACCGCAACAACCTGCGCTTCTGGTGCCACCTCAAGGATATGCGTTGTTTTACCGCCGGGGGCGGCACAAAGATCCAGAATGTGTTCACCGTTTTGTGGCGCAAGCCAGGTCATGCAACCTTGTGCTGATGCATCCTGAACGGTAACCCATCCGTCTTCAAAACCAGGTAGCGCATGAACAGGTGCAGGTGTTTCCAGACGTACAGCATCAGGGTAATCCGCATGCGGGAAACCTTTCATTCCTGCTTCATCCAGCAATGCAAGCCAGCTGTCGCGGGAATGATGCGTACGATTAACGCGCAGCCACATTGGCGGACGCTGGTTATTGGCTTCGACGATGGATTGCCACTGCTCTGGATACGCTTTTTGCAGACGCTTCAGCAACCAGGAAGGATGCAGATAACGTGCATCACTGGCATTAAACTTGGCTAATAACTCTTCTTGCTGACGCTGGAACTGGCGTAATACACCGTTAATCAACCCTTTAAGTTGCGGACGCTTAATTGCGATAGCGCCTTCAACCGTTTCAGCCAGCGCAGCATGAGGTGGAATGCGGGTATAAAGCAGTTGATACAAACCAACCATAATCAGGTAATGCACAGTGCGCTGTTTGCCGGTCATCGGACGGGCCATTAACTTATTAATCAGCCAGTCTAACTGCGAAAGCGTACGCAGTACGCCAAAGCACAACTCTTGAAGAAGTGCTTTGTCTTTATCAGAAACTTTTTGCTGGAGCGGTGGCAGAATGTTGCTTAATGATTGCCCTTGCTCGACGACTTGTTCAACGGCCTGGGCCGCCATGCTACGTAAATTACGTTGTTTTTTCATAAGTATAAAAATGCCCGGTAAGACCGGGCTTAGAAGAGTGGACTATCAGGCCAGACGGTTGCCCGGAACAAACCATTCCCGACGAGAATTCAGGAGGTCTTGCGCGCTCATCGCTTTCTTACCCGCAGGTTGTAACGAGAGCAGATTCAGGATTCCATCACCAGTTGCAACCTGAATGCCTTGTTTGTTGGCTTCAAGGATCGTTCCTGGTGCAGCGTTGGTTGCCGTATCAATGACCGACGCTTTCCAGACTTTAACCGGCTGTCTTTCAATTTCCAGCCAGCTCATTGGCCATGGATTGAAAGCGCGAATGTAGCGTTCAAGCTGTGCTGCCGAAAGTGACCAGTCAATACGCGCTTCTTCTTTACTCAACTTTTCGGCGTAAGTGACAAGAGTTTCGTCCTGAACTTCTGGTTTCGCCGTGCCGTCTGCCAGTTGTTTCAACGTGGTGATAAGCCCTTGTGGGCCAAGCTCTGCCAGCTTGTCGTACAGCGTACCACTGGTATCTTCTGCAGTAATCGGGCAGGAGAGCTTATAGAGCATGTCACCGGTGTCTAAACCGACATCCATTTGCATAATGGTCACACCAGTTTCTGCATCACCCGCCCATAGTGAGCGTTGGATTGGTGCAGCACCGCGCCAGCGTGGCAGCAGTGAACCATGAACGTTGATACAGCCAAGACGCGGCATCTCCAGCACTGCTTTAGGCAGAATTAAGCCATAGGCGACGACGACCATAACATCAGCCTGCAGATCGGCGACCAGTTGCTGGTTTTCTTGTGGACGCAGGGAAACAGGTTGAAAAACGGGCAGACCTTTTTCCTCAGCCAGAACTTTAACCGGGCTGGGCATCAGTTTTTTACCGCGTCCTGCCGGTCGGTCTGGCTGGGTGAACACGCCAACGACGTTATGACCAGAAGACAACAGCGCGTCGAGATGACGCGCTGCAAAGTCAGGTGTACCCGCAAAAATAATACGTAGTGATTCTGACACGTTAGTTCTTATCCTTAAGCCCGGGCTTTCAGACGATCCAGTTTTTCAACTTTCTGACGAATACGTTGTTGTTTCAACGGTGACAGATAATCCATAAACAGTTTGCCGACCAGGTGATCCATCTCATGCTGAATACAGATGGCTAACAGACCGTCTGCTTCCAATTCAAATGGTTTACCGTCGCGGTCCAGGGCGCGAATTTTAACTTTCTCTGCGCGTGGCACTAAAGCACGTTGTTCAGGGATCGACAGGCAACCTTCTTCAATGCCTGTTTCGCCGCTTTTTTCTAAAAGCTCCGGATTGATTAACACCAGCCGTTCGTCACGGTTTTCCGAAACATCAATAACAATGATACGTTGATGGATATCAACCTGGGTTGCCGCCAGGCCAATACCTTCTTCTGCGTACATCGTCTCGAACATATCATCGACGATACGCTGAATTTCTGCATTCACTTCTTCTACCGGTTTAGCAACTTTGCGAAGCCGCTCGTCCGGAATATGTAACACTTGCAAAACTGACATAAATCTCCAGAGATGTGTTCAGGAGTTAGAAAGATTATTTCTTCTATTCTAGACAAATCCCCCTCTGATTGACAGCATCACTGACCAATCGCAAAGATTGCTAAGGCTGCTTATGGCAGGGAGATAAGGATGGTCGATACAGATATTTGGCTGCGTTTAATGAGCATCAGCAGCTTGTACGGCGATGATATGGTCCGTATAGCTCACTGGCTGGCAAAACAGTCGCATATTGATGCGGTTGTATTGCAGCAAACAGGGCTTACATTGCGGCAGGCACAACGCTTTCTTTCATTTCCGCGAAAGAGTATCGAAAGCTCACTTTGTTGGTTGGAGCAACCCAACCATCATTTAATCCCTGCGGACAGCGAATTTTATCCTCCTCAACTTCTGGCGACGACAGATTACCCCGGCGCACTGTTTGTTGAAGGAGAACTGTACGCGCTGCATTCATTTCAGCTTGCCGTAGTGGGGAGTCGGGCGCATTCATGGTATGGCGAGCGATGGGGACGATTATTTTGCGAAACTCTGGCCACGCGTGGAGTGACAATTACGAGTGGACTGGCGCGTGGAATCGATGGTGTGGCGCATAAAGCGGCCTTACAGGTAAATGGCGTCAGCATTGCTGTATTGGGGAACGGACTTAATACCATTCATCCGCGCCGCCATGCCCGACTGGCTACCAGTTTGCTTGAACATGGTGGGGCACTTGTCTCGGAATTTCCCCTCGATGTTTCACCCCTTGCTTACAATTTCCCACGAAGAAATCGCATTATCAGTGGTCTAAGTAAAGGTGTACTGGTGGTGGAAGCGGCTTTGCGCAGTGGTTCGTTGGTGACAGCACGTTGTGCGCTTGAGCAGGGGCGTGAAGTTTTTGCCTTGCCAGGACCAATAGGGAATCCGGGAAGCGAAGGGCCTCACTGGTTAATAAAACAAGGTGCGATTCTTGTGACGGAACCGGAAGAAATTCTGGAAAACTTGCAATTTGGATTGCACTGGTTGCCAGACGCCCCTGAAAATTCATTTTATTCACCAGATCAGCAAGACGTGGCATTGCCATTTCCTGAGCTCCTGGCTAACGTAGGAGATGAGGTAACACCTGTTGACGTCGTCGCTGAACGTGCCGGCCAACCTGTGCCAGAGGTAGTTACTCAACTACTCGAACTGGAGTTAGCAGGATGGATCGCAGCTGTACCCGGCGGCTATGTCCGATTGAGGAGGGCATGCCATGTTCGACGTACTAATGTATTTGTTTGAAACCTATATTCACACAGAAGCTGAGTTGCGTGTGGATCAAGACAAACTTGAACAGGATCTTACCGACGCAGGATTTGATCGAGAAGATATCTACAATGCCCTGCTTTGGCTGGAAAAGCTTGCGGATTATCAGGAAGGACTGACAGAACCGATGCAACTGGCCTCTGATCCACTCTCCATGCGTATTTATACCCCTGAGGAGTGTGAAAGACTGGATGCCAGCTGTCGTGGTTTTCTGCTTTTCCTTGAGCAAATTCAGGTGCTTAACCTTGAAATCCGTGAAATGGTGATAGAGCGAGTGCTCGCGCTGGATACCGCAGAGTTCGACCTGGAAGACCTGAAATGGGTAATCCTGATGGTGTTGTTCAATATTCCGGGCTGCGAAAATGCGTACCAGCAAATGGAAGAATTACTCTTTGAAGTGAATGAAGGTATGCTGCATTAATCATTTCTTTAATTCAGCATAAGTTGTTATGGCGAAATCAGCACTGTTCACGGTGCGTAATAATGAGTCCTGCCCAAAGTGCGGGGCTGAACTGGTTATTCGATCCGGGAAACACGGTCCGTTTCTTGGATGCTCACAGTATCCGGCGTGTGACTACGTCCGTCCTCTGAAATCTTCAGCGGATGGACATATTGTCAAAGTTCTGGAGGGGCAGGTTTGCCCTGCATGTGGCGCAAATCTGGTATTACGCCAGGGACGCTTTGGTATGTTTATTGGTTGCAGTAACTACCCTGAATGCGAACATACCGAACTTATCGATAAACCGGACGAAACAGCAATTACATGCCCCCAATGTCGGACGGGCCATCTGGTCCAGCGCCGCTCCCGTTATGGCAAAACATTTCACTCCTGTGATCGCTACCCGGAGTGTCAATTTGCCATTAACTTCAAACCCATAGCTGGAGAATGCCCTGAGTGTCATTATCCACTACTCATCGAAAAGAAAACCGCGCAGGGTGTAAAACACTTTTGTGCCAGTAAACAATGTGGAAAGCCGGTTTCGGCGGAATAATAACGTGAATAATAACCTGCAAGGAGACGCTATCGCAGCTGCGATAGATGTCCTCAATGAAGAACGTGTCATCGCCTATCCAACGGAAGCCGTTTTCGGTGTTGGGTGCGATCCTGATAGCGAAACAGCAGTGATGAGACTGTTGGAGTTAAAACAGCGTCCGGTTGATAAGGGGCTGATTTTAATCGCGGCAAATTACGAGCAGCTTAAACCCTATATTGATGACACCATGCTGACTGATGCGCAGCGTGAAACCATTTTTTCCCGCTGGCCAGGTCCTGTCACCTTTGTCTTTCCCGCGCCTGCGACAACACCGCGCTGGTTGACGGGCCGCTTTGATTCGCTTGCTGTACGAGTCACCGACCATCCGTTGGTGGTTGCTTTGTGCCAGGCTTATGGTAAACCGCTGGTTTCTACCAGTGCCAACTTGAGTGGATTGCCACCTTGTCGAACAGTAGACGAAGTTCGCGCACAATTTGGCGCGGCGTTCCCGGTTGTGCTTGGTGAAACGGGGGGGCGTTTAAATCCTTCAGAAATCCGCGATGCCCTGACGGGTGAACTGTTTCGACAGGGGTAACATAATGGAAACCTATGCTGTTTTTGGTAATCCGATAGCCCACAGCAAATCGCCATTCATTCATCAGCAATTTGCTCAGCAACTGAATATTGAACATCCCTATGGGCGCGTGTTGGCACCCATCAATGATTTCATCAACACACTGAACGCTTTCTTTAGTGCTGGTGGTAAAGGTGCGAATGTGACGGTACCTTTTAAAGAAGAGGCTTTTGCCAGAGCGGATGAGCTTACTGAACGGGCAGCGTTGGCTGGTGCTGTTAATACCCTCAAGCGGTTAGAAGATGGACGCTTGCAGGGTGACAATACCGATGGTATAGGTTTGTTAAGCGATCTGGAACGTCTGTCTTTTATCCGTCCGGGTTTACGTATTCTGCTTATCGGCGCTGGTGGAGCATCTCGCGGCGTACTACTACCACTCCTTTCCCTGGACTGTGCGGTGACAATCACTAATCGGACGGTATCCCGTGCGGAAGAGTTGGCTAAATTGTTTGCGCACACTGGCAGTATTCAGGCGTTGGGTATGGACGAACTGGAAGGTCATGAGTTTGATCTCATTATTAATGCAACATCCAGTGGCATCAGTGGTGATATTCCGGCGATCCCGTCATCGCTCATTCATCTAGGCATTTATTGCTATGACATGTTCTATCAGAAAGGAAAAACTCCTTTTCTGGCATGGTGTGAGCAGCGAGGCTCAAAGCGTAATGCTGATGGTTTAGGAATGCTGGTGGCACAGGCGGCTCATGCCTTTCTTCTCTGGCACGGTGTTCTGCCTGACGTAGAACCAGTTATAAAGCAATTGCAGGAGGAATTGTCCGCGTGAATCAGGCCATCCAGTTTCCGGACAGGGAAGAGTGGGACGAGAATAAAAAATGTGTATGTTTTCCCGCTCTCGTGAATGGTATGCAACTGACATGCGCGATCTCTGGCGAGAGTCTGGCGTATCGCTTTACTGGAGATACGCCAGAACAGTGGTTAGCGAGTTTTCGTCAGCATCGCTGGGACCTGGAAGAAGAAGCGGAAAACTTAATTCAGGAACAAAGTGAAGATGATCAAGGCTGGGTCTGGTTACCCTGATCCAGATATTCGTCCTTCCATTTCACGTAATTATTCGCGGAATAGCGTAACCCAGCCTTCTCTTCATCACTTAACGGGCGGATCTGTTTGACGGGGCTACCGAGATACAGATATCCGCTCTCCAGCCGTTTATTTTGTGGGACCAGACTACCCGCACCAATCATCACATCATCTTCTACTATTGCGCCATCAAGTAAAATTGAGCCCATCCCAACCAAAACTCGATTGCCAATGGTGCAGCCGTGGAGCATCACCTTGTGACCAACAGTGACATCTTCGCCAATGGTTAATGGGTTGCCATCTGGGTTGTACGAGGATTTATGAGTGACATGCAACATACTGCCATCCTGGATATTGGTGCGTGCTCCGATCTGTACATAATGTACATCTCCACGAATCACAACGAGCGGCCAGATCCCCACATCATCAGCCAGACGAACGCCACCAATCACGACACTGCTATCGTCGATCATTACGCGCTGACCGATTTGTGGAAAAAGATCGCGGTATGGGCGTAAAACATCAGACATACTTACCTCAGCAATAAATGATTTACTAATGACTTTGGGGGCATTATTGGCCTTGTGCAAGTCTTTTAGTATGCAAAAAAGCACCGTTTTGTGTGCGATTGCAGCAAAAAGGGTGAAAAAACAACAAACAGAAAAAAAGATCAAAAAAATACTTGTGCAAAATATTGGGATCCCTATAATGCGCCTCCGTTAAAACGACAACGTGAAACACTTCACAGGATGGTCGGAACAACGAAGAGAAAAAATCCTGAAATTCAGGGTTGACTCTGAAAGAGGAAAGCGTAATATACGCCACCTCGCGACAGTGAGCTGAAAGCCGCGTCGCAACTGCTCTTTAACAATTTATCAGACAATCTGTGTGGGCACTCGAAGATACGGATTCTTAACGTCGCAAGACGAAAAATGAATACCAAGTCTCAAGAGTGAGCACGTAATTCATTACGAAGTTT
>NZ_MIIV01000420.1:0-378 GCF_001743015.1 Shigella sp. FC1567 | reverse complement strand
GCGGAGCAGGAAGGACATCTGATGGAAATGGAAGCCACGCAAGCACCTTAAAATCACCATCATACACTAAATCAGTAAGTTGGCAGCATTACCCACATTCGGACTTAGGGGAAAGAATAATTGAACCATTCGTCTGTAACGCAACATAATCGTTAGCGCGAAACATAATATGTTTTCTATGCATTGATAATTGATGGATCAACTTATTACGTCCCTGAGGAGGGATGACAAATGCACTCCTGGAAAAAGAAACTTGTAGTATCACAATTAGCATTGGCTTGCTAGACTGGCCCCCTGAATCTCCAGACAACCAGTATCACTTAAATAAGTGATAGTCTTAATACTAGTTTTTAGACTAGTCATTGGAGTACAGATGAT
>NZ_MIIV01000419.1:0-379 GCF_001743015.1 Shigella sp. FC1567 | reverse complement strand
GCATCCTGTCGGGCTTTCTCCGCAAAACGTTGTGCATCATCACGGGCCGTTGCGGCTGCCGTCATATCCTGCGCCGTCTGCCGTGCGTTTCCGGCTGCGCTCCCGGCACTCTGCTGCGCCTGTTGCGCCAGCTCTTCGAATTTCTTCAGGGATTCCGGACGCAGGTCAATATTAGTTGCGCCCAGAAAATCATTCAGCGAACCGTCCGTTGAATCTTCATAAACGCGGATGACACCGATTTCTGAAAGGCGCCGTGTGCTTTGTGTCAGGCGAACGCTGTACACTGAGGTAGCCTGAGTTTAACGGACACTCCTTCCTGAAATAGAATGGCATCAGAAGGAGCTAATAATGAGCAGAAAAAACCAACGTTACTCTAAAG
>NZ_MIIV01000418.1:0-383 GCF_001743015.1 Shigella sp. FC1567 | reverse complement strand
GGTGAACAGGCACAGACCATCAGCATCAGCCCACAGGATTTTAATCATGTCACCCCGTCGGCCACGGAAGATGAACAGGTGACCGGAGAAGGGATTATCATTCAGCACATGCTGTACCTGTTCACCCAGCCCGTTGAAAGACTTACGCATATCGGTTATCCCAGCAACGAGCCAGATGCGGGTGCCTGACGGGAGTGAGATCATCGTCCCCTCCCGGTCAGTTCACGGATCAACACTGTGAGCAGCTCTGGTGAAGGATTTTCCAGCGTCATGTTACCGTGACGGAACTCCACCTTGCAGGAGCTGGCACTAACTGTAGTCTGAGTAGATAAAGACGGAGTAAGAGCAGCCACAGGTTCTTTCGGCTCATCCGGCGTTATCTC
>NZ_MIIV01000417.1:0-386 GCF_001743015.1 Shigella sp. FC1567 | reverse complement strand
CGATTCATCATCGTGTTGCGAAAATTTGAGAGACTCACGAACAACTTTCGTTGTTCAGTGTTTCAATTTTCAGCTTGATCCAGATTTTTAAAGAGCAAATATCTCAAACATCACCCGAAGATGAGTTTTGAGATATTAAGGCAGGTGACTTTCACTCACAAACCAGCAAGTGGCGTCCCCTAGGGGATTCGAACCCCTGTTACCGCCGTGAAAGGGCGGTGTCCTGGGCCTCTAGACGAAGGGGACGTATCAGTCTGCTTCGCAAGACGCCTTGCTTTTCACTTTCTATCAGACAATCTGTGTGAGCACTGCAAAGTACGCTTCTTTAAGGTAAGGAGGTGATCCAACCGCAGGTTCCCCTACGGTTACCTTGTTACGACTTCACC
>NZ_MIIV01000416.1:0-397 GCF_001743015.1 Shigella sp. FC1567 | reverse complement strand
CCCCAGAGCACGGTACACCTGCGGCAGCTTCTCTCCACACACCCGGTTGGCAAGGAACCCGAAGTACCTCACCATCTTAAAAAACTTCTCCGGGATGTGTAATGCCAGTCAGTTAAGCAACTGACTGGCTCTTTTCGGGGGCTGTGGGGTATTTCCAGGGCCTCTCCTTTACCACTCTCGGGAAGGCCCTTCCCCTTCTCGTCGGTAATTTCACAAGTTGTCCCATACTTGCAAGATCGCGCATCAGCTCCGGTATACGTCCCGGTGAAGCGCCCTGCAATGTCATCAGCATTCTCATCACCATTCCGCATGATTCTGAGAAACTCAGTTGATTCGGCCAGTAACCTTTCAGATGTTCCGCCATTTTAATCATCTGATATCTCACCAGATTATAAGC
>NZ_MIIV01000415.1:0-400 GCF_001743015.1 Shigella sp. FC1567 | reverse complement strand
ACCCGCAGGTCAAAATGGTCTGCCAGATGGAACTGACCAGCCATCTGCTGACGGCTGCAGCCTTCGGCACGATGAAGAACAGCGAAAATGAGCTTGCTGAGCAACTTATAGAACAAACCGGCGATAACACTCTGACGTTAATGGATAAAGGTTATTACTCACTGGGACTGTTAAATGCCTGGAGCCTGGCGGGAGAACACCGCCACTGGATGATACCTCTCAGGAAGGGAGCGCAATATGAAGAGCTCAGAAAACTGGGTAAAGGCGATCATCTGGTGAAGCTGAAAACCAGCCCGCAGGCACGAAAAAAGTGGCCGGGACTGGGAAATGAAGTGACAGCCCGCCTGCTGACCGTGACGCGCAAAGGAAAAGTCTGCCATCTGCTGACGTCGATGACGGA
>NZ_MIIV01000414.1:0-404 GCF_001743015.1 Shigella sp. FC1567 | reverse complement strand
GCGCGGAAACTGCTGGGATAACAGCCCAATGGAACGCTTCTTCAGGAGTCTGAAGAACGAATGGATGCCGGTGGTGGGTTACGTAAGCTTCAGCGAGGCAGCTCACGCCATAACGGACTATATCGTTGGATATTACAGCGCACTAAGACCGCACGAATATAACGGTGGGTTACCCCCAAACGAATCGGAAAATCGATACTGGAAAAACTCTAACTCGGTGGCCAGTTTTTGTTGACCACTTCATGTCGCCATTGTTCGATTAACGCGTATTTTTCAGCGACTCCTGTGCAAAATACGCTGTTGCTTTTTTTAATATATCTCGCTCAAGGCGAGCTTCATTTAACGCCTTACGCAGTTGCAGAATTTCAGATTCCAGTTCAGCCACCGTGCGGGAACCAGGAGTA
>NZ_MIIV01000413.1:0-408 GCF_001743015.1 Shigella sp. FC1567 | reverse complement strand
TAGTGCGCTGGGTTATCGCTCGCCACGGGAATATCTGCGGCAGCGGGCTTGTAATGGGTTAAGTGATAACAGATGTCTGGAAATATAGGGGCAAATCCAGTAGACTGGCCCCCTGAATCTCCAGACAACCAGGGTAATGACTCCAACTTACTGATAGTGTTTTATGTTCAGATAATGCCCGATGACCTTGTCATGCAGCTCCACCGATTTTGAGAACGACAGTGACTTCCGTCCCAGCCTTGCCAGATGTTGTCTCAGATTCAGATTATGTCGCTCAATGCGCTGAGTGTAACGCTTGCTGATAACGTGCAGCTTTCCCTTCAGGCGTGATTCATACAGCGGCCAGCCATCCGTCATCCATACCACGACCTCAAAGGCCGACAGCAGGCTCAGAAGACGCTCCAGTGT
>NZ_MIIV01000412.1:0-409 GCF_001743015.1 Shigella sp. FC1567 | reverse complement strand
TTTTTTTACCCGTTCTGTGCGGATCACTTTCAGAGCGCTGCTCACCAGTTCCAGTTGTTCTGCGCTGACTTCCCCCAGATAATCCAGCTCACCGCCACACTCCGGGCAACAGCTTTCTTCTGGCTCCAGGCGATTTATTTCGCGGGGCAGATGCTCCGGTAACGGGCGACGATGACGAGACTGTCGCAACTGGCGGGGAACCTGCGGATCGTCTTCCCGCCCACTGTAACGATCACTGTCCTGTTCGCGTTGTTTCAGCAGGGCCTCAGCCTGTTCAACTTCACGACGCAGTTTTTCAGAACGGGTACCGAACAGCATCCGGCGCAGTTTTTCTATCTGAGCCCGCAGATGTTCTATTTCCCGTTCATCTTCTTCGATCTTTTCTTCGGCGCGGGCCAGTGCAGAGCGC
>NZ_MIIV01000411.1:0-411 GCF_001743015.1 Shigella sp. FC1567 | reverse complement strand
GACCGCACGAATATAACGGTGGGTTCCCCCCAAACGAATCGGAAAATCGATACTGGAAAAACTCTAACTCGGTGGCCAGTTTTTGTTGACCACTTCATTCTTAACCTGGGAGGTGAACACCTCGGCATCGATACCTCACGGGATAACAGTGAATTATTTGCCAACGACGGTACACCGACATGGCTAAAAGAAAAGCGTGCAAAAGAAATCGCACTTGATGAAATTATCGAGTTGCTCAACAAGCACCATGGGGGCACCAGTAACGACGCCAAACGCGCAAAAGCTGATTTGCTGGAAAAAACATTCACCTCCCGGGTAATGCTGCCAACTTACTGATTTAGTGTATGATGGTGATTTTAAGGTGCTTGCGTGGCTTCCATTTCCATCAGATGTCCTTCCTGCTCCGCTACT
>NZ_MIIV01000410.1:0-25581 GCF_001743015.1 Shigella sp. FC1567 | reverse complement strand
TTTCTGGTGCGTACCGGGCTGAGAGGCGGTGTAAGTGAACTGTAGTTGCCATGTTTTACGGCAATGAGAGCAGAGATAGCGCTGATGTCCGGCAGTGCTTTTGCCGTTACGCACCACGCCTTCAGTAGCGGAGCAGGAAGGACATCTGATGGAAATGGAAGCCACGCAAGCACCTTAAAATCACCATCATACACTAAATCAGTAAGTTGGCAGCATTACCGAAAGTCCTCGCTGGCTGATGTCACGCGGCAAGCAAGAACAGGCGGAAAGTATCCTGCGCAAAATTATGGGCAACACGCTTGCAACTCAGGCAGTACAGGAAATTAAACACTCCCTGGATCATGGCCGCAAAACCGGTGGTCGTCTGCTGATGTTTGGCGTGGGCGTGATTGTCATCGGCGTTATGCTCTCCATCTTCCAGCAATTTGTCGGCATCAATGTGGTGCTGTACTACGCGCCGGAAGTGTTCAAAACGCTGGGGGCCAGCACGGATATCGCGCTGTTGCAGACCATTATTGTCGGAGTTATCAACCTCACCTTCACCGTTCTGGCAATTATGACGGTGGATAAATTTGGTCGTAAGCCACTGCAAATTATCGGCGCACTCGGAATGGCAATCGGTATGTTTAGCCTCGGTACCGCGTTTTACACTCAGGCACCGGGTATTGTGGCGCTACTGTCGATGCTGTTCTATGTTGCTGCCTTTGCCATGTCCTGGGGTCCGGTATGCTGGGTACTGCTGTCGGAAATCTTCCCGAATGCTATTCGTGGTAAGGCGCTGGCAATCGCGGTGGCGGCCCAGTGGCTGGCGAACTACTTCGTCTCCTGGACCTTCCCGATGATGGACAAAAACTCCTGGCTGGTGGCCCATTTCCACAACGGTTTCTCCTACTGGATTTACGGGTGTATGGGCGTTCTGGCAGCACTATTTATGTGGAAATTTGCCCCGGAAACCAAAGGTAAAACCCTTGAGGAGCTGGAAGCCCTCTGGGAACCGGAAACGAAGAAAACACAACAAACTGCTACGCTGTAATCTTCCTGTCCAGCACGCCGCGCCAGTTCGGCGTGCTGTCTTTTTACTCCCGCTTCAGCCGTTTCGAATTACACAGCCACAGAGTGATCACCAGTAACAGGATCGCAGCCGAGTAGATCAACACATCCAGTGGCGATTTATGATCGACGATGATCAAGCGCACAATGGCGGTGATCCCAATATAGACAAAGTAACGTAGCGGGAAGTGAAAACCGGACTGAAAGTACTTCACAATCAGCGCGATAAATTCGAAATAGAGAAAGTAAACCACCAGCTCATATTTGCTGGTTTGTTCTGGCGCGAACAGCACATCTGCCAGATGCACCGTTTCTTTGCCGAGGAAGACAACCAAAATCAGGCCGAGGCACAGCAGGCCAAGATTGAGTACGGTCTGCAAAATGGTGGAGATAAACTCCACGCGCGGACGAGAGAGTGACGTCATAGCAGTACCTCCTTCACAGTGGCGAGCTTCCTGTATAACGCAAAAATGTGACGGAGATCTATATTTTTTGTGTATGTTTTGTTCAACCTGGATTTGGAGCGCGCCTCCACCAAAGCCGGATATACCTACCCGTAGGCCGGATAAGCCGCGCCTGGCGGCGCATCCGGCAAGACAAACCGCACCCAAGCCGGTAATTCAAAAATCACCCATTCAGGTGATTCCCAGCCACCAGCAATGCGCGAAAAATCGACAATGTTCCTCTGGAACAAATGAAACGTAACCTGATAAAGGTGGTAAAAATGAAGCCTTATTTTGCTGCTTTGATGTTATCAGTCTCTGTTCTTCCTGCTTATGCTGGTCCGCTCGGTACTGCTGATAAAGCCGACCTACCGCAAAGCAATGTCTCCAGCCCAATGATGGCCCAGTCGCTCAGGCAACCAGACCTGCAACCGATATCGACGGACAGGAAGACAGAATGTTTTCGCCTTTACACACCAGATCGCAAACCGGGGGTGAACTGCGTTCCTGATGGCTCGACAGGCCATTAAGAATGAAGGTGCCAGTGAGTGCGAAAACTGGCACCTTTCCCATGACTTAGCGGAAATTGACGCTACGGTCGCTGGTCATGTCATACAACTGGAACTTACGCCCAAGTTGCTGACCACCGTCACGCGTCAGCGGCGTCCAGCCAATCGCCGCACGGCTGCGTGTCGGGCCAGACGAGAAGAGATCCAACGGTACCGAGACATACACGCCTTTGGTGAAGTCCCCTTCGCCGTACTCCTCTTTCAAAACGTTGGTGATCGTGGCATAGCCACCCACCACCACGCCGCTGTCAAAGCGTTTGGCGATCTCCAGCGTGCCGCCTTTATCCCCTGCCAGATACTGCCCGACGCTGGCTTTCACCAACACGTCCTGGGCGAAAGATGGCGTCCAGTAGGCGGTCAGATGTCCGGTTTTCACGCTGTAGTCGGTGAATTTCATCATATCTTTTGCACTACGCCAGTCGCGCTGTTTAACGTAGTTGGCATCCAGACCAAACGCCCAGTTACTGTCCAGCGGACGATACAACACTTCGGCCCCCGCACCGCCAAACATGGTTTCGAGATAACCTCCATAGACCTGACCGTAGAAGCCGTTGCCCAGATGCTGGAAGTAGTTGGCTTGCAGGTTATTCACATAGACATCGTTCTGCACATACTCGCGCACATGGGTACGAACGCGCGGTAAGTGCGAGTCCTGCGGCGGATTGGTGTAGTTAAACTTGTCGTAGTTGTTGGCAAGATTTGCAAACAGGCTGCCGGTGGTCAGCAGATGGTCCGTCAGCCACAAATCTGCCATTCCCATCACGCCCAGCTGATACATGTAAAAGTTTTCCGGGCCACCGACCGACTGGTTCAGCACCGGATCGATATGGAAATCAAAGCGTGATTTGTCGATATACCAGCCCTGCTCGGTGGACTGCGGAACCACTGGCTCGACGCGTTTTTGCGCCAGCTTCGTTTCGTGGCCCAACGGCTCTCCGGCGAGATGATTTTTCAGGCTGGCGACATCGGTTTCCGTCGTCACCTGCGGCATGTTAAGACGATTTTCCGTAATGCGGATCGTTTTGATCCCATCCGGCAGATCGTTCATCACGATCCGATTAGCACGGATGATCCCTTCGCGCGAATCACGATATTTCACCTGCTCGCCGGTGACATACAGCGTATCGCCTTTCGCCTGGATCTGCGGATCGGCAAGTCCGACATTGTATTTCAACAGCGTTAACTGATTCGCCACCACCGAATGCTGCAAAATGGCATCCTGCGGCTGCGGTTGATATTGCGGGCGGGCGTTATCGTTGTAAGACGGGCGCAGATCGTTAAAGTTGGTGCGCAGCGTGACGCCAAACATAAAGGTGTTGCCACGTTCATAGCTAAGGTTAACGTCGGCCCAATCGGTAACGCGATAAATCGCACCGACGTTAAACTTACTTTTTTGCTCCAGCTTCCCGGCAAAATCCTGCTGATAATTATTGCCTTCATACTCCAGTTTCAGGCGCAGCGGTTGCCAGGGCGTCTGGTATTCCACGCCGCCAAACAGTGAGGCAGGACCGTGGAACATCTGGCTACCGTCGATAGATCCCGCCTGTTTGTAGCTGTTATCGCGATAGCAATATTTATCACTGGCTGAACAGAGCGGATTTTTCACATTACCGCTGGTGCCCAGATAACCCCAGCCCAGGCCGAGCGTAAAATCGAACGGCCCCCAGGCTTTGCTGGCAACAAGATATTCCGCATCAAACAGCCCCGTACCGCCGATATCCCTCGCACCAACCGCCACTTGCGGCAGCCAGTAACTCTCTTCCCACAAACGCAGTTTGAGATCGAAGGCTTTATCTTTATACGTTTGATCGCCAGAGAACGCTTCGACGCTGCTGTACTGCCGGGTGCGCACGTCGGTGTAGCGCAGCGTTGTTTCCAGCCACGGGAAGAGTTGCACTGAAGCTGAGTAATAACGGTACTGATCGTTATCGCGATAGTTCAGGCTCAACTCCCCTTCCCGCGCCATGCGTGCGGTGGGCGTTTGTAATAATCCTACGCCACCGAAATCCGACTGCGACGGGCCAATGGGCGCAGGATATGTTTCGCCGTAGCAAGCCATGCTAATGCCCAGCGCCAGTAAGCTAAGCAGATGTCTTTTTTTCATTATTGGGGTATCCGCTACGTCAGAGTCTGAAGAATGTCGGCGTTAAGGGCATCAGGCGTCTCACTCCAGACGGAGTCCGCGAGGCCAACATAAATAATGCTGCCGGGCATCGGCTCTACGTGACGCTTGTTCCAGTAAGCCACCGGCGCTTTTTGCGTGCGTCCGTCCGGGTAAACCACCCACGCGTAGCTGCGATCCGCACCGCTAAGCAGGTTCTGCCCGGAGAGATAGCTCGCCACGTCGCGACCTGGAGTGAATGGCTGCTTGCCAGGACGGCTGATAAGCCCGAACAACGTGACCGTGGACGGCGGTGGTCCGACCCACAGCGTGTAGTTGCCCTGCAACGGTGGGTTACCGCGTTCGGCAACGCGCACGATATCGGGATCAAGATTGATTTTTTGCCTGCCCGTCACTTTCAACGCCTGAATTTGCTGGCGTAAGGCGTTAATGGCGGCGGCATCGTCGGCGCTGGAGTCTGCGGCCTGTTCAGCCAGCCGTGTCAGCAACGCCTGCTGCTGACGCAATGCTGCCGCCGTTGCCAGCTCTTCGCTAATCACCGCACCGGGCCACCAGTTGTTTGCCAGCCGCGGTTAGCCTACCAGATCGATTAAATGCTCTGCGCCTGTTAGTGTTTTGGCCTCACTGCTGCCATTGCTGAACACCTTGACGGTTCCTGCCGCGAAGACCGATGACGCTCCCACACTCAAAAGCAACGCGACAAAAGTTTGTTTAATCATTGTTTTGCCGCCTTGATGAGAGTGGTTTTCACCGGGAAATAATCCGCGCCGAGATACTGTTCCGACTGGCGAATTTGCCCTTCGCTGTCGATCCAGTAGCGGTTATGCCAGCGCGCCTGGTCGGTGGAGACTTCTTCGTCCAGCACGCGAACCAGGGTTTCATCGCTGCCGACTTTGACGGTATCGGTGCCATCCCATTTGAAGACTGAGCGTGCGGTGGCGTAGCGTACCTGCTGGTACTCGGTCCAGCCCATCGTGCGCGTCCATGTTGCACCATCAACAATTTGTGCGGGTTTAATCAGCGGGTCGGCGGCAAGGTTATTCACTTCAATCAGGTTGTCGCCGCCAAGCAAAATCTTCACCAGACGACCATGTTGTGTGACAAGAGTGGCTTGATCCTGAGTGACCCATTTTTGTTGTCCGTCTTCAGCGAAGGCCAGCACCACAAACAATTGCGGCCCGCCATTAAGCTGCATGTACTGGCTGGCGTAGGGCATATTTTGAATATCATCGTCCGTCAGCTGTACGCCTGGCGTGCCGAACAGACTGTCCCACAGTGAATTGCCCAGCTCTTTAGTCGTGGCTGAACAGGCCTGTAATAGCAGGCAGATAAGAATGAGTGCAGGTCGCTTCACGACTCTTCTCCAGAGGGGCAGAATAACCACACCGGAGTGTGGTTATGGTAAATCCCTTCATACTTCAAGCCACAGATGCAATGACTCAAATTATTTTGGGGATACATACTTTATTACTGGGTACTGGTGGTCGTGGTTGTGGTGGTCCCGGTATTAGAACCATCACCGCCACCGGTTGCCGCGAGCGCGACACCCACCGCCGAGCTTACGGTGCTGACGCTGGTCGCGGAGGAACTACCCGCCGAAACCGACGTTGCTGCCGACCCTGCCGCTTCGCCCACCTGTACAGGTGCAGCCCACGCAGAAGTCGCCGCAAGCGCAGATATGGCAAAAATGCCATACAGAACTTTTTTCATAACAATTTCCCTTCATTGAATGAATGGAGATTTACCCAAAAACATTTCGGGCGGGATCGAGTATACACAACTAAAGCATGCGAATTACGGCGCGGGGAATTAGCGATGGCGTTTTAGGATAATTGGAATGAATATCAAATATAAGCTTCAACTTATATTTAAATAACAATAAAAATCATAAACTTAAAATAAAAACAAAAGTAATTAATCTGCGTATTCTCCGAAATAAACAACGATTAAAAATCTATTTTAGGATTAACCTCACGGTATGATTTCCGTTAAATCACAGACAAGGGGATTTATCTGATAAAACAATGCCGACTTATTGTCGGCATTGTTTTTAAGGTTATTTAACTCCTCATACTATGCATTAATGTCGATATTGGCATCAGGCTCCGGTTGCCGGATGCGGCGTAAACGCCTTATCCGGCCTACATATCGGCATCAGGCACGCATGATGATTAACCGCGCCACGCTTTATAGCGGTTAATCAGACCATTGGTCGAGCTATCGTGGCTGCTGATTTCTTTGTCATCTTTCAGCTCTGGCAGAATACGGTTCGCCAGTTGTTTACCCAACTCCACGCCCCACTGGTCGAAGGTAAAGATGTTCAGGATCACGCCCTGAGTAAAGATTTTGTGCTCATACAGCGCAATCAACGCCCCCAGGCTGAACGGAGTGATTTCGCGCAGCAGGATGGAGTTGGTCGGGCGGTTACCTTCGAACACTTTGAACGGCACCACGTAGTCAAGCGTTGCCGGATCTTTACCCTGATCGCGATATTCCTGCTCAACCACTTCGCGGGATTTACCAAACGCCAGCGCTTCGGTCTGGGCGAAGAAGTTAGACAGCAGTTTCTGGTGGTGATCAGAGAGCGGGTTATGGGTGATAGCCGGGGCGATGAAATCGCACGGTACCATTTTGGTTCCCTGGTGGATCAGCTGGTAGAACGCGTGCTGACCGTTAGTGCCTGGTTCACCCCAGATAATCGGGCCAGTCTGGTAATCCACAACGTTACCGTTACGGTCAACATACTTACCGTTGGACTCCATATTGCCCTGCTGGAAGTACGCCGCGAAACGGTGCATATACTGGTCATACGGCAGAATCGCTTCAGTTTCCGCACCAAAGAAATTGTTGTACCAGATGCCAATCAGCGCCAACAGGACAGGCAGGTTTTTCTCGGCAGGCGTGGTGGAGAAATGCTTGTCCATCGCGTGTGCGCCAGAAAGCAGTTCAACGAAGTTATCAAAGCCGATGGAGAGAACAATCGACAGGCCAATCGCTGACCACAAAGAGTAACGGCCGCCGACCCAGTCCCAGAACTCGAACATGTTGGCAGTATCAATACCAAACTCGCCAACGGCTTTGGCATTGGTGGAAAGCGCCGCAAAGTGTTTTGCAACGTGTTTTTCATCACCTGCCGCTTTCAGGAACCAGTCACGCGCGCTATGGGCGTTGGTCATAGTTTCCTGAGTGGTGAAGGTTTTAGATGCTACCAAGAACAGCGTGGTTTCCGGGTTTACTTTTTTCAGCACTTCAGCGATGTGAGTCCCATCGACGTTAGAAACAAAGTGCATGTTCAGGTGATTTTTGTACGGACGCAGTGCTTCGGTCACCATGTACGGGCCGAGGTCAGAACCACCGATCCCGATGTTCACTACGTCAGTGATTGCTTTGCCGGTATAACCCTTCCACTCACCGGAGATAATCGCTTCCGAGAAGGTTTTCATCTTCTCCAGCACCGCGTTGACTTCCGGCATTACGTCTTTGCCATCAACCAGAATCGGGGTATTGCTACGGTTACGCAGCGCTACGTGCAGCACGGCGCGGTTTTCAGTGCGGTTGATCTTCTCGCCAGAGAACATCGACTTAATCGCGCCCGCCAGATCGCACTCTTTCGCCAGATCCTGTAATTTCGCCAGCGTCTCTTCAGTGATGCGGTTTTTGGAGTAATCCACCAGCATCTGATCGTCGAATGTTGCGGAGAACTTAGAAAAACGATCGCCGTCTTTAGCAAAAAGATCGGCGATCGTAACGTCTTTCATTTCATCGAAGTGTTTCTGTAGTGCCTGCCAGGCAGCGGTCTGCGTTGGATTGATGTTTTTCATTAGCAATACTCTTCTGATTTTGAGAATTGTGACTTTGGAAGATTGTAGCGCCAGTCACAGAAAAATGTGATGGTTTTAGTGCCGTTAGCGTAATGTTGAGTGTAAACCCTTAGCGCAGTGAAGCATTTATTAGCTGAACTACTGACCGCCAGGAGTGGATGAAAAATCCGCATGACCCCGTCGTTGACAACCGCCCCGCTCACCCTTTATTTATAAATGTACTACCTGCGCTAGCGCAGGCCAGAAGAGGCGCGTTGCCCAAGTAACGGTGTTGGAGGAGCCAGTCCTGTGATAACACCTGAGGGGGTGCATCGCCGAGGTGATTGAACGGCTGGCCACGTTCATCATCGGCTACAGGGGCTGAATCCCCTGGGTTGTCACCAGAAGCGTTCGCAGTCGGGCGTTTCGCAAGTGGTGGAGCACTTCTGGGTGAAAATAGTAGCGAAGTATCGCTCTGCGCCCACCCGTCTTCCGCTCTTCCCTTGTGCCAAGGCTGAAAATGGATCCCCTGACACGAGGTAGTTATGTCTGAAATTGTTGTCTCCAAATTTGGCGGTACCAGCGTAGCTGATTTTGACGCCATGAACCGCAGCGCTGATATTGTGCTTTCTGATGCCAACGTGCGTTTAGTAGTCCTCTCGGCTTCTGCTGGTATCACTAATCTGCTGGTCGCTTTAGCGGAAGGGCTGGAACCTGGCGAGCGATTCGAAAAACTCGACGCTATTCGCAACATCCAGTTTGCCATTCTGGAACGTCTGCGTTACCCGAACGTTATCCGTGAAGAGATTGAACGTCTGCTGGAGAACATTACTGTTCTGGCAGAAGCGGCGGCGCTGGCAACGTCTCCGGCGCTGACAGATGAGCTGGTCAGCCACGGCGAGCTGATGTCGACCCTGCTGTTTGTCGAAATCCTGCGCGAACGCGATGTTCAGGCACAGTGGTTTGATGTACGTAAAGTGATGCGTACCAACGACCGATTTGGTCGTGCAGAGCCAGATGTAGCCGCGCTGGCGGAACTGGCCGCGCTGCAGCTGCTCCCACGCCTCAATGACGGCTTAGTGATCACCCAGGGATTTATCGGTAGCGAAAATAAAGGTCGTACAACGACGCTTGGCCGTGGAGGCAGCGATTATACGGCAGCCTTGCTGGCGGAGGCTTTACACGCATCTCGTGTTGATATCTGGACCGACGTCCCGGGCATCTACACCACCGATCCACGCGTAGTTTCCGCAGCAAAACGCATTGATGAAATCGCGTTTGCCGAAGCGGCAGAGATGGCAACTTTTGGTGCAAAAGTACTGCATCCGGCAACGTTGCTACCCGCAGTACGCAGCGATATCCCGGTCTTTGTCGGCTCCAGCAAAGACCCACGCGCAGGTGGTACGCTGGTGTGCAATAAAACTGAAAATCCTCCGCTGTTCCGCGCGCTGGCGCTTCGTCGCAATCAGACTCTGCTCACTTTGCACAGCCTGAATATGCTGCATTCTCGCGGCTTCCTCGCGGAAGTTTTCGGCATCCTCGCGCGGCATAATATTTCGGTAGACTTAATCACCACGTCAGAAGTGAGCGTGGCATTAACCCTTGATACCACCGGTTCAACCTCCACTGGCGATACGTTGCTGACGCAATCTCTGCTGATGGAGCTTTCCGCACTGTGCCGGGTGGAAGTAGAAGAAGGTCTGGCGCTGGTCGCGTTGATTGGCAATGACCTGTCAAAAGCCTGCGGCGTTGGCAAAGAGGTATTCGGCGTACTGGAACCGTTCAACATTCGCATGATTTGTTACGGCGCATCCAGCCATAACCTGTGCTTCCTGGTGCCCGGCGAAGATGCCGAGCAGGTGGTGCAAAAACTGCATAGTAATTTGTTTGAGTAAATACTGTATGGCCTGGAAGCTATATTTCGGGCCGTATTGATTTTCTTGTCACTATGCTTATCAATAAACGAGCCTGTACTCTGTTAACCAACGTCTTTATCGAGAATAATTGCCTTTAATTTTTTTATCTGCATCTCTAATTAATTATCGAAAGAGATAAATAGTTAAGAGAAGGCAAAATGAATATTATCAGTTCTGCTCGCAAACGAATTCCCGTACACTGAACTCTCTGGCTCACTGAGGGCACCATCATGGCACTCCCCCGTATTACCCAAAAAGAGATGACTGAACGCGAGCAGCGTGAACTTAAAACACTGCTGGATCGGGCGCGGATTGCGCATGGTCGCGTACTGACCAACTCCGAAACCAACAGCATTAAGAAAGAGTACATCGATAAATTAATGGTCGAGCGTGAGGCTGAAGCGAAAAAAGCCCGCCAATTGAAGAAAAAGCAGGCTTATAAACCGGATCCTGAAGCGTCATTTAGCTGGTCAGCAAATACGTCGACGCGCGGCAGGCGCTAATGAACAATCAACGCCTGAGATTTTCACTCGTCTGTGTGGACACAATCTTCCCCTCACCCTAACCCTCTCCCCGAAGGGGGCGAGGGGACTGTCCGAGCTCTTTTTGGACGTTTTCATCAGTCTGAGGCGTTAATCAGCGTCCCTTCTTTTTACGCCCCGGCGAGGTAAAACGCTTACCGTTGGACGCCGGGCGACCGCCTTTTTCCGCCGTTTTTTCCATCTTAACGACTGGACGTTTGATGCCCGCTGTTTTCGGTTTGGCCTTCGCTTTAGGTTTTGCCTCGGAAGAGGAATTTTCGATGAGCTTAAAGAGGTCGATTAACTCATCGTCGGTTAAATCGCGCCACTCCCCCAGCGGAATGCCGCTTAAGCTGACGTTCATAATGCGCGTACGTTCCAGCTTTTTCACTTCATAGCCGAAATGCTCGCACATGCGCCGGATCTGACGGTTCAGCCCCTGCACCAGGGTAATGCGGAAGACAAACGGCGCTTCTTTTTTGACTTTGCACTTTTTCGTCACCGTCCCGAGGATCGGCACCCCCGCCCCCATACCACGAATAAATTCATCGGTAATCGGTTTATCGACCGTCACCAGATACTCTTTCTCATGATCGTTACCCGCACGGAGGATCTTATTCACCAGATCGCCGTGATTGGTGAGGAAAATCAGCCCCTGGGAGTCTTTATCCAGGCGGCCAATCGGGAACACGCGTTTGCTGTGGTTAACGAAATCGACAATGTTATCGCGCTCGCCATCTTCGGTGGTGCTGACAATACCGACGGGCTTGTTCAGGGCGATAAGTACCAAATCTTCGGCTTCCCGAGGCTCAATCAACTGACCGTTTACTTTCACAATGTCGCCGGGTTTCACCTGATCGCCAATGGTGGCTCGCTTGCCATTAAGGAACACATTGCCTTGCTCGATATAGCGATCCGCTTCGCGGCGTGAGCAAATTCCGCTTTCGCTGATGTATTTATTTAAACGGACTGATGAGTCGGGCAGCATAAATTCTCCTGTAAAACGCGGAATATACCGTACCTCTTAGCGGGGAAAAACAGGGTTATGCGGCAACGTCGAAATTAAATGTGATCTGCCACGCCTTTTATCACAAAAGTGTCTCCGGAAGTACGATGCAAATTTGCCTGGCAAAATAAGGATAATCAACATATTACGAATCGCTGCACACCTGTGCTGATGACTACTACGCAGAGAAACAAATGTGCAAGAGAAAGCGCTATATCTCCCCATGCAAAGAGTGAAAAATCGCTTTGAAAGGCCCTCATGATGGGGTTATATCAGATCAAGCGGTGAGAAAGCGTATTTGCACAAATGTGCAGAACCAGGAGGCGGCAATGGAAAACAGTGACGATATCCGTTTGATTGTGAAGATTGCCCAACTCTATTACGAACAGGATATGACGCAGGCGCAAATCGCGCGCGAACTGGGTATTTACCGCACCACCATCAGCCGCTTGCTTAAACGAGGCCGCGATCAGGGAATTGTCACCATCGCCATCAACTATGACTACAACGAAAATCTCTGGCTGGAGCAGCAACTGAAGCAAAAGTTTGGCCTGAAAGACGTTGTGGTGGTGTCGGGAAATGATGAGGATGAAGAGACTCAACTGGCGATGATGGGGTTACACGGCGCGCAACTGCTGGATCGCTTGCTGGAGCCTGGCGATATTGTCGGTTTTTCCTGGGGTCGCGCGGTGAGCGCACTGGTTGAAAACTTGCCGCAGGCGGGGCAATCGCGGCAGTTAATCTGCGTACCAATTATTGGCGGACCGTCCGGTAAACTCGAAAGCCGCTATCATGTAAACACATTAACCTACAGCGCGGCAGCGAAGCTGAAAGGGGAATCGCATCTCGCGGATTTTCCGGCTCTGCTGGATAACCCATTAATTCGTAATGGGATCATGCAGTCTCAGCACTTTAAAACCATCTCTGCCTACTGGGATAATCTGGATGTCGCCCTGGTGGGAATTGGCTCACCGGCCATTCGCGACGGCGCTAACTGGCATGCGTTTTATGGTGGTGAAGAGAGTGACGACCTGAATGCCCGCCAGGTTGCTGGCGATATTTGCTCGCGCTTTTTTGATATTCACGGCGCAATGGTTGAAACGAATATGAGCGAAAAAACACTCTCTATCGAAATGAATAAATTAAAGCAGGCACGATATTCCATTGGCATTGCCATGAGTGAAGAAAAATACAGCGGAATTGTTGGTGCACTGCGTGGAAAATATATTAATTGTCTGGTAACGAATAGCAGCACAGCTGAACTATTACTGAAATAAAAATCTTCCCGATGTTTAGCGTAATAAAAATTACGGCGGGGCCCTATTATCTAAAATCAGGAGTCTGTTATGCAAACGTGGTTAAATTTGCAGGATAAAATCATTATTGTCACCGGCGGCGCATCCGGTATTGGTCTGGCGATTGTAGAGGAATTATTAGCACAAGGCGCAAACGTACAGATGGTAGATATTCACGGTGGCGATGGTCAATATGAAGGTCATAAAGGCTATCAGTTTTGGCCGACCGATATTTCCAGCGCCAAAGAGGTAAATCATACGGTAGCGGAAATTATCCAGCGTTTTGGTCGCATCGACGGTCTGGTCAATAACGCCGGGGTCAATTTCCCGCGTCTGCTGGTCGATGAGAAAGCGCCTGCCGGGCAGTATGAACTCAACGAAGCTGCATTCGAAAAAATGGTCAATATCAACCAGAAAGGCGTTTTTCTGATGTCGCAGGCGGTGGCGCGACAGATGGTCAAACAACATGATGGCGTGATTGTGAATGTTTCCTCAGAAAGTGGACTGGAAGGCTCAGAAGGCCAAAGCTGTTACGCCGCTACCAAAGCCGCGCTTAATAGCTTCACGCGATCCTGGTCGAAAGAATTGGGTAAACACGGTATCCGTGTGGTCGGTATCGCGCCGGGGATTCTGGAAAAAACAGGACTGCGCACGCCGGAATATGAAGAAGCGCTGGTGTGGACGCGCAATATCACCGTCGAGCAGCTGCGTGAAGGCTATACCAAAAACGCCATTCCTATTGGGCGCGCCGGAAGATTAGCAGAAGTCGCTGATTTTGTTTGTTATCTGCTGTCTGAACGCGCCAGCTATATCACCGGAGTAACCACTAACATTGCGGGCGGCAAAACGCGCGGCTAAGGAGGCTTTATGGTCAATGCCATTTTTTGCGCCCACGGCAAATTAGCTTGCGCCATGCTGGAATCGGTTCAGATGGTGTACGGCGACGCCAGGGTCGAGGCAGTTGAATTTGTGCCCGGCGAGAACGCCGGAGACATCGTAGCAAAGCTGGAAAAGTTAGTAAGCATTCACAATCAAGATGAGTGGCTGATTGCCGTGGATTTACAGTGCGGCAGCCCGTGGAATGCGGCAGCGATGCTTGCGATGCGCAATCCTCGTCTGCGGGTAATCAGCGGCCTTTCTCTGCCGCTGGCGCTCGAACTGGTTGATAACCAGGACAGCATGAATGTTGATGAACTGTGTGAACACCTGACGCAAATCGCAAAGCAAACCTGCGTTGTCTGGAAACAACTGGCAACGGCAGAGGAGGATTTCTGATGAACATTACGCTCGCCCGCATTGATGACCGCCTGATCCACGGTCAGGTCACTACCGTCTGGTCGAAAGTGGCTAACGCCCAGCGCATTATTATCTGCAATGACGAAGTTTATAACGATGAAGTTCGCCGGACATTATTGCGTCAGGCTGCGCCACCGGGAATGAAGGTTAACGTGGTCAATATTGAAAAAGCCGTCGCTGTTTATCACAACCCGCAATATCAGGACGAAACCGTTTTTTATCTTTTCACTCGCCCACAGGATGCCTTAGCGATGGTTCGCCAAGGGGTAAAAATAGACACCCTAAATATTGGCGGCATGGCCTGGCGGCCCGGTAAAAAACAGTTAACCAAAGCGGTTTCATTAGATGATGATGATATTAACGCATTTCATGAGTTAAATAATCTTGGCGTCATACTGGATTTACGCGTCGTAGCGTCAGATCCCTCAATCAATATTATCGACAAAATAAACGAACAGTTAATCGCAAATTAAATAATAGCGCTTGTGTACATATGCTTTAACAGGCAGGGATGACGACACTTAAAAGGTGAAAAATCATGGAAATAAGTACCCTACAAATCATTGCTATATTTCTTTTTTCCTGTATTGCCGGAATGGGCAGCGTGCTGGATGAATTTCAGACTCATCGCCCGTTAATTGCCTGTACGGTGATTGGTTTAATTCTCGGTGATTTAAAAACCGGAATAATACTCGGTGGTACGCTGGAATTGATAGCTCTCGGCTGGATGAACGTCGGCGCGGCGCAATCTCCGGATTCTGCACTCGCCAGCATAATCTCCGCCATTCTGGTTATCGTTGGTCAGCAAAGCATCGCCACCGGAATCGCCATCGCGTTGCCTGTGGCTGCGGCAGGCCAGGTGCTGACTGTGTTTGCCCGTACCATCACCGTAGTGTTCCAGCACGCGGCGGATAAAGCAGCGGAAGAAGCACGGTTTCGCACTCTCGATATTCTGCATGTCTCCGCGTTTGGCGTGCAGGCGCTGCGCGTTGCTATTCCGGCACTGATTGTCTCACTGTTCGTCAGCGCCGATATGGTGAGCAATATGCTGAGCGCGATACCGGAATTCGTGACGCGCGGTCTGCAAATTGCTGGCGGTTTTATCGTGGTGGTCGGTTACGCCATGGTGCTACGTATGATGGGCGTGAAATATTTGATGCCTTTCTTTTTCCTCGGTTTCCTCGCAGGTGGCTACCTCGATCTCAGTCTGCTGGCGTTCGGTGGCGTCGGCGTGATCATGGCCCTGGTCTACATCCAGCTAAATCCACAGTGGCGTAAAGCTGAACCTCAACTCCAGGCCACCGCCTCCACCGCCCTTGACCAACTTGACGATTAACGGAGCCATCATGGAACAGAGAAAAATTACACGCAGCGATCTGGTGAGCATGTTTCTGCGCTCCAACCTGCAACAGGCGTCCTTTAACTTTGAACGTATTCACGGGCTGGGTTTTTGCTACGACATGATCCCCGCCATCAAACGACTTTACCCATTAAAAGAGGATCAGGTTGCGGCGCTCAGGCGACACCTGGTGTTCTTCAATACCACGCCAGCCGTATGTGGCCCGGTCATCGGCGTCACTGCCGCCATGGAAGAGGCGCGGGCCAACGGCGCGGAAATTGATGACGGTACCATTAACGGCATCAAAGTCGGTCTGATGGGACCATTGGCAGGAGTTGGCGATCCACTGGTCTGGGGAACGCTGCGCCCGATTACCACCGCGCTCGGCGCATCTCTGGCACTTTCGGGCAACATTCTCGGCCCGCTGCTGTTCTTCTTTATTTTCAATGCGGTGCGTCTGGCGATGAAGTGGTATGGCCTACAGCTCGGCTTTCGCAAAGGGGTGAATATCGTCAGCGATATGGGCGGGAATGTGCTGCAAAAACTCACCGAAGGCGCGTCGATTCTCGGACTGTTTGTGATGGGCGTGCTGGTCACCAAATGGACGTCAATCAACGTACCGTTGGTGGTTTCACAAACGCATGCCGCCGATGGCTCCACCGTCACCATGACCGTGCAGAACATTCTCGACCAACTTTGCCCTGGTTTGCTGGCGCTCGGTCTGACGCTGCTTATGGTTCGTCTGCTCAACAAAAAAATTAACCCGGTATGGCTGATTTTCGCCCTGTTTGGCTTAGGGATTATCGGTAATGCGCTGGGCTTCCTGTCCAGATTCTTCGCCCCGGCATGACTGCCGGGGCCATCGCTCAACATGAGGTGGTTTATGAAAACAACAGCTCTGCGTCTTTATGGTAAACGTGATTTACGCCTGGAAACCTTTGACCTTCCTGAAATGCAGGAGGATGAAATCCTCGCGACGGTGGTCACTGACAGCCTGTGCCTCTCTTCCTGGAAAGAGGCCAATCTGGGTGAAAACCATAAAAAAGTACCCGACGATGTGGCGACCAACCCCATCATCATCGGCCACGAGTTTTGCGGCGATATTCTGGCCGTGGGTAAAAAGTGGCAGCACAAATTCCAGCCGGGTCAGCGTTATGTGATTCAGGCCAACCTGCAACTCCCCGACCGCCCGGACTGCCCCGGCTACTCCTTCCCGTGGGTGGGCGGCGAAGCCACGCATGTAGTTATTCCCAACGAGGTCATGGAACAAGATTGCCTGCTGGCATACGACGGCGAAACCTATTTTGAAGGCTCACTGGTTGAACCGCTTTCCTGCGTGATTGGCGCGTTCAACGCCAACTATCATCTTCAGGAAGGTAGTTATAACCACACGATGGGGATTCGCCCGCAAGGGCGCATGCTGATCCTCGGCGGCACCGGACCAATGGGACTGTTGGCGATTGATTATGCGCTACATGGACCCGTTAACCCGTCGCAGCTCGTCATTACCGATACCGACAACGATAAATTGAGTTATGCGCGCAAGCACTATCCATCAGAACCGCAAACACTGATTCATTATCTCAATGCCGCCGATGCAGCATTTGATACGCTAATGGCGCTGAGTGGCGGTCACGGCTTCGATGATATTTTCGTCTTTGTGCCTAATGAAGGACTGGTGACTCTCGCCTCTTCCTTGCTGGCGACAGATGGTTGCCTGAATTTCTTCGCCGGACCGCAGGATAAACATTTCAGCGCGCCAATTAATTTCTACGATGTGCATTATGCATTTACCCACTACGTGGGCACGTCAGGCGGCAATACCGACGACATGCGCGCGGCGGTCAAACTGATTGAAGAGAAAAAAGTGCAGGCCGCAAAAGTGGTAACACATATTCTTGGGCTGAATGCCGCGGGCGAAACCACGCTTGAATTGCCTGCCGTCGGCGGCGGCAAAAAGCTGGTGTATACCGGGAAATACCTGCCGCTGACGTCACTCACGCAGATTCAGGATCAAGCACTGGCGGCGATTCTGGCGCGTCATCAGGGGATCTGGTCCGGTGAGGCGGAGCAATATCTGCTCACTCATGCAGAGGCAATTTCCCATGATTAATCGCGCTACTTAACTCTGCATGTCGCTGGCTGGTCGCCGCGGCAACTTCGCGACCTGATGTGCGGCTGATTGCTGAAGCGGCCCAATGTGCACGAGAAGGATAAAAAAACATCAGCGCCTTAAGGGGCGCTCAAATTGGTGGCAAAGTACACATTGTTTATGCCGGATGCGGAATAAAGCCTTATTCGGCCTACATAATCTCGAAAATTCAATATATTGCAGTTATCTGGTAGGCCTGGTAAGCGTAGCGCATCAGGCAATGCTGTGTTTGTCATCAGTCTCAGCTCCCGGTGCAATACGTGACATCGTGAGCCATGTCAGTAAGTGGTTAAATTCGCAGTGGTAGCATGCCTTCCGTGATTTCTTACTAACCGGAGAAGTAATGGAACTGCTTTTATTGAGTAACTCGACGCTGCCGGGTAAAGCCTGGCTGGAACATGCACTGCCGCTAATTGCTGAACAGTTGCAGGGTCGCCGCTCAGCGGTGTTTATCCCTTTCGCTGGCGTAACGCAGACCTGGGATGATTACACAGCGAAAACGGCTGCGGTTCTCGCTCCGCTGGGTGTTTCTGTCACCGGTATTCATAGCGTTGTCGATCCCGTTGCCGCGATTGAAAATGCTGAGATCGTGATTGTCGGCGGCGGGAATACTTTCCAGTTGCTGAAACAGTGCCGCGAGCGCGGGCTGCTGGCACCAATTACTGACGTGGTTAAACGTGGTGCGCTGTATATTGGCTGGAGCGCAGGCGCTAACCTTGCTTGCCCAACCATTCGTACCACCAACGATATGCCGATTGTCGATCCGCAAGGTTTCGATGCGCTAAATCTGTTCCCGTTGCAAATCAACCCGCACTTCACCAACGCGCTGCCGGAAGGCCATAAAGGTGAAACCCGTGAGCAGCGTATTCGCGAACTGCTGGTCGTCGCGCCAGAACTGACGATTATTGGTCTACCGGAAGGTAACTGGATCACAGTGAGTAAAGGTCACGCTACGCTGGGTGGCCCGAACACCACCTATGTGTTTAAGGCCGGTGAAGAAGCGGTTCCGCTGGAAGCTGGTCACCGTTTTTAAGTGAATTGCCGGATGCATGATCCGGCATCTTGTTCATAGTGCCTGATGCGACGCTTGACGCGTCTTATCAGGCCTACAGGATTCACAATATTAATACTCGTCCCGTCCTTCATCTTCATCCGACTGTTCCAGCACACTGTAAGCCACCGAACAAAACAGCGAGTTCAGGCGCTGCATATCTCCCAGTAAGCCTAAATGTAGCGAACTGGTTTCAATGCTCTGCACGTTTTGCTGATGCAGGCGATCGACGTGGGCGTGGGAATAGCGGCGATTAAGAATGCGAAAGCGATGCTTACTACGGCGCAAACGACGAGCGCTGGTGACATCGCCAGAGAAGAACACCGACATTGCCAGCTTTAAATTACTGAGCAATTGCTCATAGAGCGCATCCAGTTCCTTCAACCCATCAAGCGAAAATGCCCGCCGTGCTGCCAGTGATTTGTCAGCAATTTCGCTGCCCATGCGCTCGACGATATCGGAGGCCTGTTCAAGGTTGAGCGACATTTCAATAATCTCCGCCCAGCGGCGCGACTCTTCCTCCGCCAGCTCTTCTTTTGGCATCCGCGCCAGATACAGCTTAATGGCGGTGTAGAGAACGTTGATATCATCTGCCAGCTTACGCAGCTCTTTCTCCTGCCGTGGCTCACCGTGCATCACTTTATTCAACCCTTCCATCATCTGTTCCATGGCGTCGCCAATGCGCAGGGTTTCGCGCGCGGCGTTCGCCAGAGCAAGCGTGGGCGTATCCAGCGCGCTGACATCCAGATGTTTAGGCCGTAGCTGGGTATCCAGTTCCGGTTCATCGCGAATAATCGTTTTGCAAAACCGTGCCATCGGGTCAACAAATGGCAGCATGACCAGGCAACGTACAAGGTTGTAGAAGACGTGGAAATAGATCACCAGTTCCGCTTTTGGCAATGACAGCTTCCCCATTGTCTCTGCCAGCAAATGGACAAACGGCAGGATAATCAGGCTACCCACCAGCTTAAACAGCAGACTACCCAGCGCGACACGGCGGGCTGCGGCATTGGCGGCACTGTTGTTGAGCATCGCCAGCAGGCCGGAACCGAGGTTAGCACCAATCACCAGACAGAGCGCCACGGGGAAGGAGATAATGCCTGCGGCGGTCAGAGCCGCGGTCAGCAGTACAGCAGCAAGGCTGGAGTAGCTGATAATGGCGAACATCGCGCCAATCAGCGCATCCAGCAGAATATCGCCGGTCAGCGAGGCAAAGATCACCTGAACGCCGTTTGCCTGGGTGATCGGCGTTACGGCCTGCACAATCAACTCCAGCGCCAGCAAAATCAGCCCAAGACCAATACCGACGCGGCCCAGTTGCCCGGCGCGTGACTGTTTGCGTCCGAGGAAAAAAATCACGCCGATAAAAATAAGTAACGGTGACAGCCAGGATAAGTCGAAGGTGAGAATACGCGCCATTAGCGCCGTCCCGACATCTGCCCCCAGCACAATGACCAGAGCCGGTGCGAGGGCTACCAGATCCTGAGCGACGAACGAGGTCACCAGCATGGTGGTGGCATTACTGCTCTGTACCAGTGCGGTAACGCCGATCCCCGCGCAAAAGGCGAGCGGCTTTTTTTCGACGCTCCGGCTAAGGACAGTACGCAAACGCGCGCCGAAGACGCGCATTACGCCGGTTCGAACAATATGAGTCCCCCAGACCAGCAGGGCGACGGCAGAAAGCAGGTGAAGCAGCGTTAACACGAGTTCAGGTTCTCCTTATCGTTATATGTTCCTGAAGCAATTGAATGACCAAAGGACCGGAAACACGCTGACTGGCATCTTTACTGTGCCTTTTGACATTCGTTTTTCCGGCTAAGATTATTCCAGCCTGATTCCAGTATAAGTGTTTCATATTAATAAAGAGACAGGGCACTCATTGAGCGCCCTGTTTGTTGTAAGGAAAAGTGACAGATTTGTGAATCAGTCCGCGTCATACCCCAGATTCGGTGCCAGCCAGCGCTCAACATCTGAGACGCTCATACCTTTACGGCGGGCATAGTCTTCAACCTGATCGCGCTGAATTTGCGCCACGGCGTAGTACTTGCTGTCCGGGTGGCTGAAATACCAACCCGAAACCGATGCACCGGGCCACATGGCGAAAGATTCTGTGAGTTTCATGCCGGTATGTTTTTCCACTTCCAGCAGCTCCCAGATGGTGGCTTTTTCCGTATGTTCCGGGCAGGCCGGGTAGCCCGGTGCCGGACGGATGCCCTGGTAGTTTTCGCGGATCAGTTCTTCGTTGCTGAGGTTCTCGTTCGGCGCATAGCCCCAGTAGACTTTACGCACACGCTCATGGAGATACTCCGCAAAGGCTTCGGCTAAACGGTCGGCAAGCGCTTTCACCATGATTTTGTTGTAATCATCGTGCTGCGCTTCAAAGGCATCAGCCAGTGCGTCCTCTTCCAGCCCGCCAGTCACGGCAAATGCGCCGATGTAATCTGCTTTACCAGAAAGCTTCGGCGCAACAAAGTCAGCGAGACAGTAGTTAGCGAATCCCGTTTTTTCGGTCTGTTGACGCAGATGGTGGCT
Source organism: Shigella sp. FC1567 (assembly GCF_001743015.1). NCBI lineage: Bacteria > Pseudomonadati > Pseudomonadota > Gammaproteobacteria > Enterobacterales > Enterobacteriaceae > Shigella > Shigella sp. FC1567. The sequence continues at coordinate 4,489 of NZ_MIIV01000410.1, read as the reverse complement.
GACATTGATCACATGGGTGCGCGTTTCGTCACGGTAGATTTCAATGTCATCGCCCACACGGTTTGCCGGGAACAGGCCCACCACGCCACGCGGATTCAGCGTTTTCTCGGCGCTTAATTTATCCAGCATGTCGTTGGCGTCTTTAAACAGCCGCTGCGCCTCAACGCCCACCACTTCATCTTCCAGAATGCGCGGATACTTCCCGGCCAGCGACCAGGTCATAAAGAACGGTGTCCAGTCGATGCAATTACGCAGAGTTTCGATGCTGGCTTCAACTTCCTGCACGCCGAGACGGTGCGCCACCGGCGGCGTGTAAGCCTGCCAGTCAAAAGCGAAGTCGTTATCGCGCGCCGCTTCCAGCGTGACCGGTGGTGTGCGCGGTTTCTTGCGCCCGTGCTGAATACGTACGGTTTCGTACTCCTTGCGGGTACGAGCGACAAAATCATCGCGCTGAGTATCGGAAAGCAGCGCCGCCACCACACCAACGGTGCGCGAGGCATTCTGCACATACACCGTCGGGCCGCTGTAGTTCTGCTCAATTTTCACCGCCGTGTGCGCTTTTGAGGTGGTCGCGCCACCGATCAGTAACGGAATGGTGAAGCCCTGACGCTCCATCTCTTTCGCCACGTTAACCATCTCGTCCAGCGACGGCGTGATAAGCCCCGAAAGGCCAATCAAATCAGCATTCACTTCTTTAGCAGTACGGAGAATTTTTTCCGCAGGCACCATCACGCCGAGATCGACAATTTCGTAGTTGTTACATTGCAGCACCACGCCAACGATATTTTTACCGATATCGTGGACGTCGCCCTTCACGGTGGCGATCACCATCTTGCCGTTGGTTTTGCCCTGCTCTTTGCTGGCTTCAATAAACGGTTCGAGATACGCCACCGCCTGTTTCATGACGCGCGCCGATTTGACCACCTGTGGCAGGAACATTTTGCCTTCGCCAAACAGATCGCCGACCACGTTCATGCCGTCCATCAACGGGCCTTCAATCACTTCAATCGGGCGCGTAGCCTGCTGGCGGGCTTCTTCGGTATCCTGCTCGATAAACTCGGTAATGCCTTTGACCAGCGAGTATTCCAGACGTTTATTCACTTCCCACGAGCGCCACTCCGCCTGCTGGGCGTTATCGGTGTCGTCGGTTTTGCTGCCGCGATATTTCTCGGCAAGCTCCAGTAAACGCTCAGTGCCATCGTCACGACGATTAAGAATCACATCTTCCACCGCGTCGCGCAGTTCAGCGGGTAGGTCGTCGTAAATCGCCAGTTGCCCCGCGTTGACGATCCCCATATCCATGCCATTGCGAATAGCGTAGTAGAGGAACACTGCGTGAATGGCTTCGCGCACCGGATCGTTGCCACGGAATGAGAAAGAAACGTTAGATACGCCGCCGGAAATCAGCGCGTGCGGCAGTTCGCGTTTGATGTCTTCACACGCGCCGATAAAGTCCTGCGCGTAGTTGTTGTGCTCTTCAATACCGGTGGCGACCGCGAAGATGTTCGGGTCGAAGATGATATCTTCTGGCGGGAAGCCAACCTCTTCGGTGAGGATTTTGTACGCCCGACGGCAAATCTCGATTTTCCGTGCGCGAGTATCGGCCTGTCCCTGTTCATCAAAGGCCATCACCACCACTGCCGCACCGTAGCGACGCAACAATTTCGCGTGATGGATAAAGGCGTCGACGCCCTCTTTCATCGAGATTGAGTTAACAATGCCTTTGCCCTGAATACACTTCAGCCCTTTTTCGATAACGTCCCATTTTGAGGAGTCGATCATAATCGGCACGCGAGCGATATCCGGTTCACCGGCAATCAGATTGAGAAAACGCACCATCGCCGCTTCGGCATCGAGCATCCCTTCATCCATGTTGATATCGATAATCTGCGCGCCGTTTTCCACCTGCTGACGCGCCACATCCTGCGCCTCGCTGTATTTCTCTTCTTTGATCAGGCGCTTGAACTTAGCAGAGCCGGTGACGTTGGTGCGTTCACCCACGTTCACAAACAGGCTATCGTCGCCAATGTTCAGCGGCTCCAGGCCAGACAAACGGCAGGCTACGGGAATTTCCGGCAGTTTGCGCGGCGCTAATCCTTCTACTGCACGACTCATCGCTGCAATATGTTGCGGCGTGGTCCCGCAGCAACCACCGACGATATTGAGAAAGCCCGCTTGCGCCCATTCACGTATCTGTTTTGCCATCGTGTCGGCGTCGAGATCGTATTCACCAAAGGCGTTAGGCAGCCCGGCGTTCGGGTGGGCGGTGACGTAGCATTCCGCAATCCGTGATAGTTCCTGCACGTACTGGCGCAGTTCATCGGGCCCCAGCGCACAGTTCAGGCCAAAGGTTAGCGCTTCGGCGTGGCGCAATGAGTTGTAAAATGCTTCGGTGGTCTGCCCGGAGAGCGTGCGCCCGGAGGCGTCGGTGATGGTGCCGGAGATCATAATCGGCAGCTCAACGCCCAGCGCTTCAAACTCCGTTTTCACCGCAAAAACCGCCGCTTTGGCGTTAAGGGTGTCGAAAACGGTTTCAATCAGGATCAGATCCGCACCACCTTCCACCAGCGCTTTGGTGGATTCGCAATAGGCCGCCACCAGCTGGTCAAAAGTGATGTTGCGGAATGCCGGATCGTTGACGTCCGGAGAAATAGACGCCGTGCGGTTGGTTGGGCCGAGAACACCGGCAACGTAGCGCGGTTTCTCCGGCGTGCGCGCGGTCCACTCGTCAGCACAGGCGCGCGCCAGTTTCGCCGCCGCAAAGTTGATTTCCGCCGACAGGGATTCCATCTGGTAATCCGCCATCGCAATGGTCGTGGAGTTGAAGGTGTTGGTTTCGATGATATCCGCGCCCGCTTCAAAGTAGGCGTTGTGGATAGCGGCGATCACTTCCGGTTTGCTGAGCACCAGCAGGTCGTTGTTGCCTTTGAGATCGCATGGCCAGTCGGCAAAGCGTTCACCACGAAAATCGGCTTCGTTCAGTCGATAACTCTGGATCATGGTGCCCATACCGCCGTCCAGCACCAGAATACGTTCATTTAACTGCGCACGCAGTTGTTCCACTTTGCTGCTCACACTTGCTCCCGACACGCTCAACCCAGATTTAATAAAAATTCAACAAACCATACTGGCATAAACGCATCTGTGGTAAAAGCGACCACCACGCAACATGAGATTTGTTCAACATTAACTCATCGGATCAGTTCAGCAACTATTGCATTAGCTAACAATAAAAATGAAAATGATTCCCACGATGCAGAAAAAGGAGACTGTCATGGTCGCACCCATTCCCGCGAAACGCGGCAGAAAACCCGCCGTTGCCACCGCACCAGCGACTGGACAGGTTCAGTCTTTAACGCGTGGCCTGAAATTACTGGAGTGGATTGCCGAATCCAATGGCAGTGTGGCACTCACGGAACTGGCGCAACAAGCCGGGTTACCCAATTCCACGACCCACCGCCTGCTAACCACAATGCAACAGCAGGGTTTCGTGCGTCAGGTTGGCGAACTGGGACACTGGGCAATCGGCGCACATGCCTTTATGGTCGGCAGCAGCTTTCTCCAGAGTCGTAATTTGTTAGCAATTGTTCACCCTATCCTGCGCAATCTAATGGAAGAGTCTGGCGAAACGGTCAATATGGAGGTGCTTGATCAAAGCGATCACGAAGCGATTATTATCGACCAGGTACAGTGTACGCATCTGATGCGAATGTCCGCGCCTATCGGCGGTAAATTGCCGATGCACGCTTCCGGTGCAGGTAAAGCCTTTTTAGCCCAACTGAGCGAAGAACAGGTGACGAAGCTGCTGCACCGCAAAGGGTTACATGCCTATACCCACGCAACGCTGGTGTCTCCTGTGCATTTAAAAGAAGATCTCGCCCAAACGCGCAAACGGGGTTATTCATTTGACGATGAGGAACATGCGCTGGGGCTACGTTGCCTTGCAGCGTGTATTTTCGATGAGCACCGTGAACCGTTTGCCGCAATTTCTATTTCCGGACCGATTTCACGTATTACCGATGACCGCGTGACCGAGTTTGGCGCAATGGTGATTAAAGCGGCGAAGGAAGTGACACTGGCGTACGGTGGAATGCGCTGACTTTTTCTGGCGGGCAGAGGCAATATTCTGCCCATCATACCTGAGGTAATGACTCCAACTTACTGATAGTGTTTTATGTTCAGATAATGCCCGATGACCTTGTCATGCAGCTCCACCGATTTTGAGAACGACAGTGACTTCCGTCCCAGCCTTGCCAGATGTTGTCTCAGATTCAGATTATGTCGCTCAATGCGCTGAGTGTAACGCTTGCTGATAACGTGCAGCTTTCCCTTCAGGCGTGATTCATACAGCGGCCAGCCATCCGTCATCCATACCACGACCTCAAAGGCCGACAGCAGGCTCAGAAGACGCTCCAGTGTGGCCAGAGTGCGTTCACCGAAGACGTGCGCCACAACCGTCCTCCGTATCCTGTCATACGCGTAAAACAGC
>NZ_MIIV01000409.1:0-421 GCF_001743015.1 Shigella sp. FC1567 | reverse complement strand
GTAACCTCGCGCATACAACCGGGCAGTGATGTGATTGTCTGCGCTGAAATGGACGAACAGTGGGGCTACGTCGGTGCTAAATCACGTCAGCGCTGGCTGTTTTACGCGTATGACAGGATACGGAGGACGGTTGTGGCGCACGTCTTCGGTGAACGCACTCTGGCCACACTGGAGCGTCTTCTGAGCCTGCTGTCGGCCTTTGAGGTCGTGGTATGGATGACGGATGGCTGGCCGCTGTATGAATCACGCCTGAAGGGAAAGCTGCACGTTATCAGCAAGCGTTACACTCAGTAGACTGGCCCCCTGAATCTCCAGACAACCAGTATCACTTAAATAAGTGATAGTCTTAATACTAGTTTTTAGACTAGTCATTGGAGTACAGATGATTGATGTCTTAGGGCCGGAGAAACGCAGACGGCGT
>NZ_MIIV01000408.1:0-422 GCF_001743015.1 Shigella sp. FC1567 | reverse complement strand
GAACTCCACCTTGCAGGAGCTGGCACTAACTGTAGTCTGAGTAGATAAAGACGGAGTAAGAGCAGCCACAGGTTCTTTCGGCTCATCCGGCGTTATCTCCACAGGTAATAATTCAACGCCAGTGTCAGAAGAGGTTGTTACCGGAAGACGCCGCGATATGCGCCCTTCGTTCTGCCAGAGCCTGAGCCATTTGAACAGCAGGTTATCATTGATATCGTGTTCCCGGGCAATACGGGCAACAGAGGCTCCTGGTTGTGAAGCCAGTTTAACCATTTGAAGTTTAAACTCATTTGAAAATGATCTGCGGGGTTCTGCAGATAATGCTTTCTGTTCCATAACAGGTGTCCACTAGTTGAAAAGGTGGGCACCTACGTTACCAATACAGGCTTAATGGCTACATACGGCGGTCAGTTTACGCTTAC
>NZ_MIIV01000407.1:0-425 GCF_001743015.1 Shigella sp. FC1567 | reverse complement strand
CTTTCTGTTCCATAACAGGTGTCCACTAGTTGAAAAGGTGGGCACCTACGTTACCAATACAGGCTTAATGGCTACATACGGCGGTCAGTTTACGCTTACCTTCCGTCCCAGCCTTGCCAGATGTTGTCTCAGATTCAGATTATGTCGCTCAATGCGCTGAGTGTAACGCTTGCTGATAACGTGCAGCTTTCCCTTCAGGCGTGATTCATACAGCGGCCAGCCATCCGTCATCCATACCACGACCTCAAAGGCCGACAGCAGGCTCAGAAGACGCTCCAGTGTGGCCAGAGTGCGTTCACCGAAGACGTGCGCCACAACCGTCCTCCGTATCCTGTCATACGCGTAAAACAGCCAGCGCTGACGTGATTTAGCACCGACGTAGCCCCACTGTTCGTCCATTTCAGCGCAGACAATCACATCACTGC
>NZ_MIIV01000406.1:0-425 GCF_001743015.1 Shigella sp. FC1567 | reverse complement strand
GGATACGGAGGACGGTTGTGGCGCACGTCTTCGGTGAACGCACTCTGGCCACACTGGAGCGTCTTCTGAGCCTGCTGTCGGCCTTTGAGGTCGTGGTATGGATGACGGATGGCTGGCCGCTGTATGAATCACGCCTGAAGGGAAAGCTGCACGTTATCAGCAAGCGTTACACTCAGCGCATTGAGCGACATAATCTGAATCTGAGACAACATCTGGCAAGGCTGGGACGGAAGTCACTGTCGTTCTCAAAATCGGTGGAGCTGCATGACAAGGTCATCGGGCATTATCTGAACATAAAACACTATCAGTAAGTTGGAGTCATTACCGGAAATGGCATGGGAAACCCGTGGTAAGCCCGGCGGGGTGATGTTCCACAGCGATCAGGGCAGTCATTATACGAGCAGGCAGTTCCGGCAGTTATTGTG
>NZ_MIIV01000405.1:0-427 GCF_001743015.1 Shigella sp. FC1567 | reverse complement strand
TTCCAGCTCTTTCAGACGCTGACGTTCAGCGGTGGTGAGCCCGCCATCACCGCCTCCGGTATCCCGCTCATGCTGGCGTACCCAGACACGCAGAGTCTCCGGTGTACAGCCAATCTTTGGGGCAATGGAACAAATTGCCGCCCACTGTGAGTCATATTCGCCCTGACTTTCCAGAACCATACGAATCGCCCTCTGACGGACTTCGGGGGAAAAACGAGTATTTTTAGTCATCCTGTTTACCTCTTTCTCAGGGAGTTTAGTCTCCAGGATTCCCGGGGCGGTTCACCATGTCGTTCTCGCCGGACAGCAGGCTCACCATGAAAGCGCTGGAAATGGCATGGGAAACCCGTGGTAAGCCCGGCGGGGTGATGTTCCACAGCGATCAGGGCAGTCATTATACGAGCAGGCAGTTCCGGCAGTTATTGTG
>NZ_MIIV01000404.1:0-428 GCF_001743015.1 Shigella sp. FC1567 | reverse complement strand
AACCTGCTGTACCGCCATCGAAACGGGCACATACAGGCAGAGTGGCCGTGAAAGAAAGCAATCAGCGATGGTGCTCTGACGGGTTCGAGTTCTGCTGTGTGAAGTGGCACACTGAATTTGGCCACCTGAACAGAGGTGATATGCTCACCTCAGAACAACACAGGTGCTCCAATGAAAAAAAGAAATTTTAGCACAGAGTTTAAACGCGAATCCGCTCAACTGGTTGTTGACCAGAAATACACGGTGGCAGATGCCGCCAAAGCTATGGATGTTGGCCTTTCCACAATGACAAGATGGGTCAAACAACTGCGTGATGAGCGTCAGGGCAAAACACCAAAAGCCTCTCCGATAACACCAGAACAAATCGAAATACGTAAGCTGAGGAAAAAGCTACAACGCATTGAAATGGAGAATGAAATATTAAAAAA
>NZ_MIIV01000403.1:0-442 GCF_001743015.1 Shigella sp. FC1567 | reverse complement strand
AACCAGACTCAGTTGCTGGTCTTTCTGACGGAGCTGGCATTCCAGTTCTGCAATGCGAATGAGGTATTTTTGATTCATGGCCGTTTTTATAATCCGGCCATGACATTTTTACAACATTGTCAGTGCATTAAGGCGGGATGTTTTTGGCTGACGCCAGTCCAGCTTATCGAGGAGCATTGCCAGTTGCGAGCGGGTAATGGATACTGAACCGCCCCGGGTTTCCTGGAGAGTGTTTTATCTGTGAACTCAGGCTGCCAGATCATCGTTTCCGATGGAAGCATAATAAGCTTTTTCTGCTTCTGCCGGAGGGATGTGGCCCAGCCTTTCCAGCAATCGTCGATTATTATACCAGTCCACCCACGTGAGTGTGGCCAGTTCCACTTCTGCACGGTTTTTCCAGCTCTTACGGTGTATTACCTCCGCTTTGTAAAGACCATTGATG
>NZ_MIIV01000402.1:0-446 GCF_001743015.1 Shigella sp. FC1567 | reverse complement strand
TATTACATCATCAAAGGTAAAGTAAGCTCAGTACTTCTGTTATTAAAAATGCTGCAGATTAATCACGCCTGATCTCTGTCCCGGTATTTTAGCCCGAGGGTAATGACTCCAACTTACTGATAGTGTTTTATGTTCAGATAATGCCCGATGACCTTGTCATGCAGCTCCACCGATTTTGAGAACGACAGTGACTTCCGTCCCAGCCTTGCCAGATGTTGTCTCAGATTCAGATTATGTCGCTCAATGCGCTGAGTGTAACGCTTGCTGATAACGTGCAGCTTTCCCTTCAGGCGTGATTCATACAGCGGCCAGCCATCCGTCATCCATACCACGACCTCAAAGGCCGGCAGCAGGCTCAGAAGACGCTCCAGTGTGGCCAGAGTGCGTTCACCGAAGACGTGCGCCACAACCGTCCTCCGTATCCTGTCATACGCGTAAAACAGCCA
>NZ_MIIV01000401.1:0-446 GCF_001743015.1 Shigella sp. FC1567 | reverse complement strand
AAAGGTTCTCAGTATGTATCGCTGGCCTACACACAGCGGCTTAAGGAAGCCGGATTACTGGCATCAACAGGAAGTACAGGCGACTCGTATGACAACGCGATGGCGGAGAGCATCAATGGTCTTTACAAAGCGGAGGTAATACACCGTAAGAGCTGGAAAAACCGTGCAGAAGTGGAACTGGCCACACTCACGTGGGTGGACTGGTATAATAATCGACGATTGCTGGAAAGGCTGGGCCACATCCCTCCGGCAGAAGCAGAAAAAGCTTATTATGCTTCCATCGGAAACGATGATCTGGCAGCCTGAGTTCACAGATAAAACACTCTCCAGGAAACCCGGGGCGGTTCAGTTCTTTAATCTGCTTCATGGCGGCAGCAAGTTCAGAGGCAGGAACAACCTGTTCTCCGGCGGCCACAGCAGTAAGACTTCCTTCCTGGTATTGCTTA
>NZ_MIIV01000400.1:0-447 GCF_001743015.1 Shigella sp. FC1567 | reverse complement strand
GAGATAACGCCGGATGAGCCGAAAGAACCTGTGGCTGCTCTTACTCCGTCTTTATCTACTCAGACTACAGTTAGTGCCAGCTCCTGCAAGGTGGAGTTCTGAACCGCCCCGGGTTTCCTGGAGAGTGTTTTATCTGTGAACTCAGGCTGCCAGATCATCGTTTCCGATGGAAGCATAATAAGCTTTTTCTGCTTCTGCCGGAGGGATGTGGCCCAGCCTTTCCAGCAATCGTCGATTATTATACCAGTCCACCCACGTGAGTGTGGCCAGTTCCACTTCTGCACGGTTTTTCCAGCTCTTACGGTGTATTACCTCCGCTTTGTAAAGACCATTGATGCTCTCCGCCATCGCGTTGTCATACGAGTCGCCTGTACTTCCTGTTGATGCCAGTAATCCGGCTTCCTTAAGCCGCTGTGTGTAGGCCAGCGATACATACTGAGAACCTTT
>NZ_MIIV01000399.1:0-25862 GCF_001743015.1 Shigella sp. FC1567 | reverse complement strand
TTTCTGGTGCGTACCGGGCTGAGAGGCGGTGTAAGTGAACTGTAGTTGCCATGTTTTACGGCAATGAGAGCAGAGATAGCGCTGATGTCCGGCAGTGCTTTTGCCGTTACGCACCACGCCTTCAGTAGCTGAGCAGGAAGGACATCTGATGGAAATGGAAGCCACGCAAGCACCTTAAAATCACCATCATACACTAAATCAGTAAGTTGGCAGCATTACCATGGCCTGCATGGCTATTACCAATTTGACCGCCATTTTACTGCTCTCGCCTGTGGTTCATACCATTGCCAGTGATTATCTACGCCAGCGTAAACTCGGCGTGCGCCCGGTGTTTGATCCGTTGCGTTATCCGGATATCGGTCGCCAGCTTTCTCCGGACGCGTGGGATGATGTTTCGCAGGAGTAATCACAACTATCGATCAACTCATTCTCTTTTTTTGCTAAAGTCGGCATAAATTTCCTGCAAGGACTGGATATGCTGATTCTTATTTCACCTGCGAAAACGCTTGATTACCAAAGCCCGTTGACCACCACGCGCTATACGCTGCCGGAGCTGTTAGACAATTCCCAGCAGTTGATCCATGAAGCGCGGAAACTGACGCCTCCGCAGATTAGCACGCTGATGCGCATCAGCGACAAACTGGCGGGTATCAACGCCGCTCGCTTTCATGACTGGCAGCCAGATTTCACGCCGGCGAATGCCCGCCAGGCGATTCTGGCGTTTAAAGGTGATGTCTACACCGGCTTGCAGGCCGAAACCTTCAGCGAAGACGATTTCGATTTTGCCCAACAGCATTTGCGAATGCTTTCCGGCTTGTATGGCGTACTGCGCCCGCTCGATTTAATGCAGCCTTATCGTCTGGAAATGGGGATCCGTCTTGAGAATGCCCGAGGGAAAGATCTGTATCAATTCTGGGGAGATATCATCACCAACAAGCTGAACGAGGCGCTCGCAGCACAAGGCGATAATGTGGTGATTAATCTGGCGTCAGATGAGTATTTTAAATCGGTGAAGCCGAAGAAATTGAATGCCGAGATTATCAAGCCGGTGTTCCTCGATGAGAAGAACGGCAAATTTAAGATCATCAGCTTCTACGCTAAGAAAGCACGCGGTCTGATGAGTCGTTTCATTATTGAAAATCGGCTGACCAAACCAGAGCAACTGACTGGTTTTAATAGCGAAGGTTACTTCTTTGATGAAGCTTCCTCCAGCAATGGCGAACTGGTGTTTAAACGCTACGAGCAGCGTTAAGTTTGCAGTCAATGCCGGATGCGGCGTGAACGCCTTATCCGGCCTACAAAAGCATGCAGATTCAATATATTGCAGAATTCACGTAGGCCTGATAAGACGCGCCAGCGTCGCATCAGGCGCTGAATGCCGGATTGTTACCCGGCATTTGTCATTTAGCGGTGATGTTTGCCTGGACCATGACCGCCGTGATGATCATGAGGAGCTTTCTTATGGTGGCGCGGCGGTGGCGGCGGTCCGTGTGGGTGCCAGCGATTGCCTCGCCATTCATAATGTTGTTTCCACCAGCCGTGGTCGCGCCAGTGACCTCCATCCCAGTAATAGCCACGATTATCACGATTGCCTATCTGTAATTTTACTGACGGGACTAACGTAATTTCCGCAGCCTGTGCTGCCATGGGAGCGACCAGAACCAGGGAAAGTGCGAGTACGATAGATTGCATCTTTTTCACAGGTTACTCCTTTTATCATTGCCCGTTATGGGTCGATATCCGGAGATTACGCGATGAGAACGACGGTTGTTATTCTCCGCAATCCTAATCTCTAAGTTACCGCATTTATTGAGAATATCTCCTTTTTCCCTGTCGTTTTTCTCCATAATTTCTTCATAAAAAAGCCGGGCTGCATAAAAGCAAACCCGGCCTGATTGAGATAATGAATAGATTTTACTGATGATTCATCATCAATTTACGCAACGCAGCAAAATCGGCGGGCAGATTATGTGAAAGCAAGGGTAAATCAGCACGTTCTGCCAGCTCTTTTGGCAGATCCAACGTTTCACCGAGAATCGCTTCCACGCTCTCTTTAAATTTCGCCGGATGCGCGGTGCCGAGGAACAAGCCATATTCGCCTGGATTCAACTGGTCACGCAGCGCACGATACGCTACGGCAGCGTGCGGCTCCGAGGTGTAGCCCAGTTCTTTTAACTCACGCATTGTCTGTTGCGTGGTTTCATCATCCACGGCTGCATAACCCAGCTCTTTCAGTTGCCAGATTTTGCGGCGGAACAACTCTTCCACACGCGGCCAGTTGTTCGGCTGACTCACGTCCATCGCGTTGGATAACGTCGCCTGAGTCGCTTTGGGTGACCACTGACCGTCGTGCAGGAAACGTGGCACGGTATCGTTCACGTTGGTCGCAGCAATAAAACGTTTCACCGGCAGACCGAGTGACTTCGCCAGCAGACCCGCCGTCAAATCGCCGAAGTTTCCGCTTGGCACCGAGACAACCAGCTGGTTGCGCGCTTCCTGCGGCAGCTGCGCAACTGCTTCAAAGTAGTAGCAAATCTGCGCCAGCAAACGGCTGATGTTAATCGAGTTAGCTGAGTTTAACCCCAGCGCCACTTTCAGCTCTTCATCATCAAACGCCTGCTTCACCAGCGCCTGACAGGCATCGAAATCGCCGTCGATGGCAACAGTTTCGATATTGCCGCCCAATGTACAGAACAGTTTTTCTTGCAGTGGACTGATTTTGCCTCGTGGATAGAGGATAACCACTTTCACATTCGGTAAACCGTAGAAAGCATGAGCCACTGCCGCTCCGGTATCACCGGAGGTCGCGGTCAGAATGGTCACTGGCTTATCGCCCGCAATATGGGTCAGCATTTGTGCCATAAAGCGACCGCCGAAATCTTTAAATGCCAGCGTTGGCCCGTGGAACAATTCCAGACAACCGACATCGCTTTCAACATTGGCGACCGGAGCCGGGAAGGCAAACGCCGCGCGCACGCGCTCTTCCAGGATTTCCTGCGGGATTTCATCACCAATAAACGCCGAGAGGATCTTCGCACTGCGGGTGACAAAATCCAGCTTCAGCATCTCATCAATTTCAGTCAGGCTGAATTCCGGCAGGTCGTGCGGAAAAAACAGCCCCTGATTTTTGCCCAACCCCTGGGTTACGGCTTGCGCAAAGCTGACCTGCTCATTGTGATCTTTCAGATTGTAGAGTTTCATTTAGTTTTCCAGTACTCGTGCGCCCGCCGTATCCAGCCGGCAAATATGAACAAAACCTTCCTGATTTTGCAGGTAGTTCTTACCCAACCAGTCGGCAACGCGCTGGGCGGTATCCGGCTTGTCACACAGAGCGAACAAGGTCGGGCCGGAGCCGGAGATACCGCTCGCTACCGCGCCGATTTCCGCAACCGCCTGCCGCGCCTGCCGGAAGCCAGGCAGTAACCGTTCACGGTAGGGTTCAGCGATAACATCTTTCATCAGCTTCGCGGCAAGCTCAGGCTGACGGGAATAGCAGGCGTGAATGAAGCCAGCCAGATGTCGCCCGTGCGCAATGCAATCCTGGCGGCGATACTGCGCCGGTAAAATAGCCCTGGCTTCTGCCGTTGAGACTTTAATCCCCGGATACGCCAGCACCCACAGCCACTCATCAAACCCTGGCACTTGCTGGCTGATGATGTCGTTTTCTTCGATCATCAACTGCATACCACCAAGAAAACACGGTGCCACGTTGTCGTAATGAATGCTGCCGGAGATTCGTCCTTCCAGCTCGCCCATCAAAGCCAGCAAACGAGTGTCATTAAGCGGCTTGCCACAGTGTTCATTCATCGCCATCAGCGCCGCGACCACCGAACAGGCGCTGGAGCCTAAGCCCGAACCGATTGGCATATTCTTTTCCAGAGTCATCGCCACTGGAATTTGCTTGCCAAGCTCCTGGCAAAAACGCTCCCAGCACTGATAAACGATATTTTCCCGTGGTTCTGACGGCAGCTTATCGGCAAAGCGTCCGAGGTTGTTGAGACTGAATGTCTCTGCCGCCTCAACCGTGACTACATCTCCGAGCAATGCACCATCAACAGGTGTCACCGCCGCCCCGAGCACATCAAACCCGACGCTCATATTGGCACTGGAAGCCGGGGCATAAACTTTAACCATGTCAGACTCCTAACTTCCATGAGAGGGTACGTAGCAGATCGGCAAAGACACCGGCAGCTGTAACGTCATTGCCCGCACCATATCCGCGCAGCACCAACGGCAGCGGCTGATAATAGTGGCTATAAAAGGCCAGGGCGTTTTCGCCATTTTTCACTTTGAACAGCGGATCATTACCATCCACTTCGGCAATCTTCACGCGGCAGGCACCATCTTCATCAATATTGCCAACATAGCGCAAAACTTTTCCTTCATCACGGGCCTTCGCCACGCGCGCGGCAAAGAGATCGTCGAGCTGTGACAGATTCGCCATAAAAGCGGCAACATCACCCTCAGCGTTAAACTCTGCGGGCAGCACAGGTTCAATTTCAATATCCGCCAGCTCCAGTTCACGTCCCGTTTCACGAGCGAGAATCAATAGCTTACGCGCTACATCCATACCAGAAAGATCATCTCGCGGATCCGGTTCGGTATAACCCATTTCCCGCGCCAGAGTAGTCGCCTCGGAGAAACTCATGCCTTCGTCTAACTTGCCGAAGATATAAGAAAGCGAACCTGAAAGAATGCCGGAGAACTTCATCAATTCATCACCAGCATTGAGCAGATTTTGCAGGTTCTCAATAACCGGTAATCCAGCCCCAACGTTGGTGTCATAGAGGAATTTACGCCGCGATTTTTCCGCCGCATGACGCAACAGATGGTAGTAATCCATCGACGAGGTGTTGGCCTTTTTGTTCGGCGTGACAACGTGGAAACCTTCGCGCAAGAAGTCGGCATATTGATCCGCCACTGCCTGGCTGGAGGTGCAGTCAACAATGACCGGGTTCAGCAGATGATATTCTTTCACGAGGCGAATTAAGCGCCCGAGATTAAACGGCTCTTTGGCTTGCGCCAGTTCTTCCTGCCAGTTTTCCAGATTTAGGCCATGCACATTGGTGAGCAGTGCCTTCGAGTTGGCAACACCGCAGACACGTAAGTCGATATGTTTATTCTTCAGCCAGCTTTGTTGACGCTTCAGTTGCTCCAGCAGCGCACCGCCAACGCCACCGACGCCAATCACAAACACTTCGATAACCTGATCGGTATTGAACAGCATCTGATGAGTAACGCGCACGCCAGTGGTCGCATCATCGTTATTTACCACGACAGAGATTGAGCGTTCAGAAGATCCCTGAGCAATGGCGACAATGTTGATATTGGCGCGGGCCAGCGCGGCAAAGAATTTCGCCGAGATCCCACGCAAGGTGCGCATACCATCACCTACCACCGAGATAATGGCCAGCCGTTCCGTCACCGCCAGCGGCTCCAGTAAGCCTTCTTTCAGTTCCAGGTAGAACTCTTCCTGCATTGCCCGTTCAGCTCGCACACAGTCGCTTTGTGGAACGCAGAAACTGATACTGTATTCGGAAGATGATTGCGTAATCAGCACCACGGAAATACGGGCGCGTGACATTGCAGCAAAGACGCGCGCCGCCATGCCGACCATTCCTTTCATCCCCGGACCAGAAACGCTGAACATTGCCATATTATTCAGATTGGAAATGCCTTTGACCGGTAATTCGTCTTCATCACGGCTGGCACCAATGAGCGTACCTGGTGCTTGAGGATTTCCGGTATTTTTAATCAGGCAAGGGATCTGGAACTGGGCGATGGGGGTAATGGTGCGGGGGTGAAGAACTTTAGCGCCGAAGTAGGAAAGCTCCATCGCTTCCTGGTAGGACATCGACTTCAACAACCTCGCATCGGGCACCTGACGCGGGTCGCAGGTATAGACCCCGTCAACGTCCGTCCAAATCTCGCAACAATCGGCGCGTAAACAGGCAGCCAGCACCGCCGCGGAGTAGTCGGAACCGTTACGTCCAAGTACCACCAGTTCGCCTTTTTCATTACCGGAGGTGAAACCTGCCATCAACACCATGTGATCAGCCGGAATGCGGCTTGCCGCAATACGGCGGGTGGACTCAGCAATATCGACGGTAGATTCGAGGTAATGCCCCACTGCCAGCAGTTTTTCGACCGGATCGATAACGGTAACGTTGTGACCACGAGCTTCTAACACGCCGGCCATAATGGCGATCGACATTTTCTCGCCACGGCAAATCAGCGCAGCGTTGATGCTATCCGGGCACTGCCCCAACAAACTAATGCCATGCAGGACATGTTTTATTTGGGCAAATTCCTGATCGACGAAAGTTTTCAATTGCGCCAGCGGGAACCCCGGCTGGGCGGCGGCGAGTCCCGTCAAAAGTTCGGCAAAAATACGTTCGGCATCGCTGATATTGGGTAAAGCATCCTGGCCGCTAATGGTTTTTTCAATCATCGCCACCAGGTGGTTGGTGATTTTGGCGGGGGCAGAGAGGACGGTGGCCGCCTGCCCCTGCCTGGCATTGCTTTCCAGAATATCGGCAACACGCAGAAAACGTTCTGCATTTGCCACTGATGTACCGCCGAACTTCAACACTCGCATGGTTGTTACCTCGTTACCTTTGGTCGAAAAAAAGCCCGCACTGTCAGGTGCGGGCTTTTTTCTGTGTTTCCTGTACGCGTCAGCCCGCACCGTTACCTGTGGTAATGGTGATGGTGGTGGTAATGGTGGTGCTAATGCGTTTCATGGATATTGTGTACTCTGTAATTTTTATCTGTCTGTGCGCTATGCCTATATTGGTTAAAGTATTTAGTGACCTAAGTCAATAAAATTTTAATTTACTCACGGCAGGTAACCAGTTCAGAAACTGCTATCAGACACTCTTTTTTTAATCCACACAGAGACATATTGCCCGTTGCAGTCAGAATGAAAAGCTGAAAAATACTTACTAAGGCGTTTTTTATTTGGTGATATTTTTTTCAATATCATGCAGCAAACGGTGCAACATTGCCGTGTCTCGTTGCTCTAAAAGCCCCAGGCGTTGTTGTAACCAGTCGACCAGTTTTATGTCATCTGCCACTGCCAGAGTCGTCAGCAATGCCATGACTCGTTCGCGTAAAGCTTGCAGTTGATGTTGGTCTGCCGTTGTGTCACTTTTCGTCGGTTGTTGTATTAATGTTGCTAATTGATAGCAATAGACCATCACCGCCTGCCCCAGATTGAGCGAAGGATAATCCGCCACCATCGGCACACCAGTAAGAACGTCAGCCAACGCTAACTCTTCGTTAGTCAGCCCGGAATCTTCGCGACCAAACACCAGCGCGGCATGGCTCATCCATGAAGATTTTTCCTCTAACAGCAGCACCAGTTCTACTGGCGTGGCGTAGTAATGATATTTCGCCCGACTGCGCGCAGTGGTGGCGACAGTGAAATCGACATCGTGTAACGATTCAACCAGTGTCGGGAAAACTTTAATATTATCAATAATATCACCAGATCCATGTGCGACCCAGCGAGTGGCTGGCTCCAGATGTGCCTGACTATCGACAATCCGCAGTTCGCTAAAACCCATCGTTTTCATTGCCCGCGCCGCTGCCCCAATATTTTCTGCTCTGGCGGGTGCGACCAGAATAATCGTTATACGCATATTGCCACTCTTCTTGACCAAATGACCGCGAACAGGGTGATCACTGTCAACTTATTACACGGTGCGAATTTACAAATCCTTAACGTAAGTCGCAGAAAAAGCCCTTTACTTATCTTAAGTAAGGCTAAACTATTTCCTGACTGTACTAACGGTTGAATTGTTAAAAAATGCTACATATCCTTCTGTTTACTTAGGATAATTTTATAAAAAATAAATCTCGACAATTGGATTCACCACGTTTATTAGTTGTATGATGCAACTAGTTGGATTATTAAAATAATGTGACGAAAGCTAGCATTTAGATACGATGATTTCATCAAACTGTTAACGTGCTACAATTGAACTTGATATATGTCAACGAAGCGTAGTTTTATTGGGTGTCCGGCCCCTCTTAGCCTGTTATGTTGCTGTTAAAATGGTTAGGATGACAGCCGTTTTTGACACTGTCGGGTCCTGAGGGAAAGTACCCACGACCAAGCTAATGATGTTGTTGACGTTGATGGAAAGTGCATCAAGAACGCAATTACGTACTTTAGTCATGTTACGCCGATCATGTTAATTTGCAGCATGCATCAGGCAGGTCAGGGACTTTTGTACTTCCTGTTTCGATTTAGTTGGCAATTTAGGTAGCAAACATGCAGACCCCGCACATTCTTATCGTTGAAGACGAGTTGGTAACACGCAACACGTTGAAAAGTATTTTCGAAGCGGAAGGCTATGATGTTTTCGAAGCGACAGATGGCGCGGAAATGCATCAGATCCTCTCTGAATATGACATCAACCTGGTGATCATGGATATCAATCTGCCGGGTAAGAACGGTCTTCTGTTAGCGCGTGAACTGCGCGAGCAGGCGAATGTTGCGTTGATGTTCCTGACTGGCCGTGACAACGAAGTCGATAAAATTCTCGGCCTCGAAATCGGTGCAGATGACTACATCACCAAACCGTTCAACCCGCGTGAACTGACGATTCGTGCACGCAACCTGCTGTCCCGTACCATGAATCTGGGTACTGTCAGCGAAGAACGTCGTAGCGTTGAAAGCTACAAGTTCAATGGTTGGGAACTGGACATCAACAGCCGTTCGTTGATCGGCCCTGATGGCGAGCAGTACAAGCTGCCGCGCAGCGAGTTCCGCGCCATGCTTCACTTCTGTGAAAACCCAGGCAAAATTCAGTCTCGTGCTGAACTGCTGAAGAAAATGACCGGCCGTGAGCTGAAACCACACGACCGTACTGTAGACGTGACGATCCGCCGTATTCGTAAACATTTCGAATCTACGCCGGATACGCCGGAAATCATCGCCACCATCCACGGTGAAGGTTATCGCTTCTGTGGTGATCTGGAAGATTAATCGGCTTTACCACCGTCAAAAAAAACGGCGCTTTTTAGCGCGTTTTTATTTTTCAACCTTATTTCCAGATACGTAATTGATCGTCCATTGTAACTTCTTTACTGGCTTTCATTTTCGGCAGTGAAAACGCATACCAGTCGATATTACGAGTCACAAACATCATGCCGGCCAGCGCCACCACCAGCACACTGGTTCCCAACAACAGCGCGCTATCGGCAGAGTTGAGCAGTCCCCACATCACACCATCCAGCAACAACAGCGCGAGGGTAAACAACATGCTGTTGCGCCAGCCTTTCAATACCGCCTGCAAATAAATACCGTTCATTAACGCCCCAATCAGACTGGCGATTATCCATGCCACGGTAAAACCGATATGTTCAGAAAGCGCCAGCAAGAGCAAATAAAACATCACCAATGAAAGCCCCACCAGCAAATATTGCATTGGGTGTAAACGTTGCGCGGTGAGCGTTTCAAAAACAAAGAACGCCATAAAAGTCAGTGCAATCAGCAGAATGGCGTACTTAGTCGCCCAGTCCGTTAATTGGTATTGATCGGCTGGCGTCGTCACTGCGACGCTAAACGCGGGGAAGTTTTCCCAGCCGGTATCATTGCCTGAAGCAAAACGCTCACCGAGATTATTAGCAAACCAGCTGCTTTGCCATTGCGCCTGAAAACCTGACTCGCTAACTTCCCGTTTGGCTGGTAGAAAATCACCTAAAAAACTGGGATGCGGCCAGTTGCTGGTTAAGGGCATTTCGCTATTACGCCCGGCAGGCACCACAGAAAGATCGCCGGTACCGCTTAAATTCAGTGCCATATTCAGCTGCAGGTTCTGCTTCCGCCAGTCCCCTTCGGGTAAAGGGATATGCACGCCCTGCCCGCCTTGCTCTAACCCGGTACCGGGTTCAATGGTCAGTGCCGTTCCGTTAACTTCAGGCGCTTTCACCACACCAATACCACGCGCATCCCCGACGCTAATCACAATAAAGGGCTTGCCTAAGATGATATTTGGCGCGTTGAGCTCGCTAAGACGCGAAACATCGAAATCGGCTTTTAGCGTTAAATCACTGTGCCAGACCTGACCGGTATAAATCCCTATCTTGCGTTCTTCCACGTTCTGATTGCCATCAACCATCAATGACTCAGGTAACCAAAAATGGATAAAACTTCGTTTCCGCTCCACGGTTTTATCCTCTTCCTGCACCGTATAAAGCTCGGTCACAGGAATAGCGATAAGCGGCCCAACGAGTTTTTGCGGCCCGCTGGTACTTTGGCGAATCGCATCTTCCACATCGCTACGGTAATCGGCACGTTCGACAATCACTTGCCGAATCAGCATTATCGGAATCAACAACAGCAATACTGCACCAAACAAGGTGGTCATTTTCCAGAACAGGGGGGATTTCAACATAGTCTTCTCCTTTGCAATGGCAGCAGGATACGAAGGCTATGTGGGAAGAATTTGAAGCTATGTGAAGTGACGGTGAAGTCGAAGCGAGGCCAGCACGCCACCTTCCTGCACGTTGCGCAGCGTGACTTCGCCGTTAAACAAACGGGCGACCTCACTGACGAACGCCAACCCCAGACCGCTGCTTTTTTGCCCATTTGCACGCGGCAAAGAGTAAAAGCGTTCAAAAATACGTGACAGCGCGTAGTCAGGAATACCACTACCGGTATCCAGCACCTTAAGGGCGACGTGTTCCTGATCCACTTCGGCGCTTAGCGTTATGCGACCGCTCTCGGGGGTAAAATCGATGGCGTTATCCAGTAAATTCCCCAGCGCCTGCTCCAGTAACGCCGGTTCAGCAGCAACATTAACCTCAGTGGGCATAACATGTAGAGTGATGTTTTTTTCTGCCAACTGCACGGTGCGCGCTTCGCTGACGCGGCGAAATAATGCCGCCACATCAACAACAGTCAGAACGACTTCCTGACGATTCTCCAGTCTTGCCTGGCGTAGTAACGTTTCTACCAATGCCTGCATACGCGCATTTTGCGTCAGAATGTTGTCGGTAAAACGAGCCACCACTTCCGGTGGCGGACCTTCGCGTAAAATTTCCGCCGCGCCACGAATCGCCGCCAGTGGGCTTTTTAGCTCATGGGTTAACGCATAAACATACTGCTCAATATAGTTTTTCCCTTCCAGCTTCACGCGCATACTTTCCAGCGCCTGCGCAAGCTTACGCAACTCGCTACTGCCGAGTTCAGGAAGAGGAACGGGCTTATTGTCAGTGACGGAATCGGCATAGCGAGTGAGCCGGGCAATGGAGCGGTTGATCCACCAAACCATGCCTGCGCCAATCACCAGTGCAATCCCCAGCAAAATGGCGCTGGCCCATAAAATTCGCCGCTCGCTACGCTTAATGACCGGAGCCATCGCCGCGTTCGGTTTGCCTACGCTCAAAACGCCAATAAGCCGCGAGCCGTCCATAATCGGCGCGGCAACATACATCACCGAACTTTCGGGATCGGCAGGATTTTGCAACGTGCTGCGCGCACCATACTGACCACGCAACGTTAGCCAGACGTCATTCCAGCGCGAATAATCCTGCCCAACGGCTTTATTTGCCGAATCGAACAATACTTTACCCTGCGAATCGGTCATATAGACATGATATTCATTGCGCACTTTGTTAATGCCACCGATATTGGCGCGAAACGGACGATGTTGTAGCTGATTAAACGCCTGCGCCAGTTGCCCATGCGTTGGGTCCCCAGAGAGCAAATCGGGACGCGCCAGCTCCGCCAGCAACGTTGCGGTGTCGATCAACGTCCCCTCCGTTGCTCTTCGCACGCCCGGTTTAACTTCTTTGACAAAAATAGCCAGTACGAACCAGGCCGCCACCGCCACCAGTAAAAAATAGCCCAGCAGCAACCGCATGCCGATACGCATTACAGGCCCCTCAGGCTATATCCCATGCCGCGATGAGTATTAATCGGTGAAAGATCGGGGTTGATGGCACGCAGCTTGGCATGCAACGTTTTAATGTGGGTATCAACGGTGCGATCGTAGGTGTCCTGCGCATCTTCCCACACGCTATCCATCAGTTGCTGGCGGGACCAGACGCGGCCTGGCGACTTGAGTAACGTCTTCAGCAATAAAAACTCATACCGCGTCAGCGTTAATGGCGTGTCAAACCAGCTGATCTGCGCCGCGGGTTCATTCAATTCAAAATGACCAATACGGATGACGGGAGACGGCGACGAGAACTTCTTCACCCGACGCAGTAAGGTGCGCACCCTGGCGCACACTTCGCGGGGTGAAAACGGTTTAGCCACATAGTCGTCAGCGCCAATTTCCAGCCCAAGCAGGCGATCGACCTCTTCACTTCGGGCCGTCAGGAACAGTACAGGTAACGCCGGATGGAGCGCCAGTAACTGGCTGCACAATTCAAAGCCGCTGATATCAGGCAAACCAACGTCGAGAATCATGACGTCGGGAACCAGCTGGCGAGCTTTATCCAGCACCGGCAAGCCTCGCTCAAAGACCTCGACGGCAAAACCTTCCTGCTGCAACATGTAGACCAGCGTGTCGGCTATCCCTTGCTCATCTTCCACTAACCAGACCGTTTCCCGTTGTATAAATCGCCTCTGTTATTGCCGCCACGGCATGACAGGAACCGCGCTAATCGCGTTTTTCGGCGAACCTTCTACAACTTTGTCGGAGTAAGCCAGATAAGCGAGCGCGTTGCGTTTGGCGTCATAAAAGCGCACGACCTGTAACGACTTAAAGACCAGGGACGTGCGTTTTTTGAATACTACCTCGCCCTGAGCTTTGCCGTTTTTAATACGATCCGACAGTTCAATCGGCCCGACTTGCTGACAAGAAATAGCCGCATCGGAGGTATCTTCCGCCAGACCCAATCCCCCTTTAATACCACCTGTTTTCGCCCGGCTCACATAACAGGTGACATTTTTCACATCGGGATCGTCAAAGGCTTCCACAACAATTTTGTGATCCGGGCCGATCATTTTAAATACGGTGTCGACCGAACCAATCTCTTCTGCATGAGCCAATGGCCCCAGCATTATCAGGCTTAAAGACAGGATCAAATGCTTGTATTTCATATTGTTACCATTTTTATCTATTACACGAGCAATTAGTTCGTCACGGTAAATAACATATTGATTAAGAACAAAATCTCAATTCTTTTATTTCCGTCAAGCCCTAAAACATACTCTACTAAGAAAAAAACACTGAATGCTAAAACAGCAAAAAATGCTATTATCCAATTACCTGATGTCAGGTGCTCGTTGTTGAAAGGATGAGGATATTTTATGGATCAGGCCGGCATTATTCGCGACCTTTTAATCTGGCTGGAAGGTCATCTGGATCAGCCCCTGTCGCTCGACAATGTAGCGGCGAAAGCAGGTTATTCCAAGTGGCACTTACAGAGAATGTTTAAAGATGTCACTGGCCATGCTATTGGCGCGTATATTCGTGCTCGTCGTTTGTCGAAATCGGCGGTCGCACTACGCCTGACTGCGCGTCCGATTCTGGACATCGCGCTGCAATACCGCTTCGACTCTCAACAGACATTTACCCGCGCATTCAAGAAGCAGTTTGCCCAGACTCCTGCACTTTACCGCCGTTCTCCTGAATGGAGCGCCTTTGGTATTCGCCCGCCGCTACGTCTGGGTGAATTCACAATGCCAGAGCACAAATTTGTCACCCTGGAAGATACGCCGCTGATTGGTGTTACCCAGAGCTACTCCTGTTCGCTGGAGCAAATCTCTGATTTCCGCCATGAAATGCGTTATCAGTTCTGGCACGATTTTCTCGGCAACGCGCCGACCATTCCGCCAGTGCTCTACGGCCTGAATGAAACGCGTCCGAGTCAGGATAAAGACGACGAACAAGAGGTATTCTATACCACCGCGTTAGCCCAGGATCAGGCAGATGGCTATGTACTGACGGGGCATCCGGTGATGCTGCAGGGCGGCGAATATGTGATGTTTACCTATGAAGGTCTGGGAACCGGCGTGCAGGAGTTTATCCTGACGGTATACGGAACGTGCATGCCAATGCTCAACCTGACGCGCCGTAAAGGTCAGGATATTGAGCGATACTACCCGGCAGAAGACGCCAAAGCGGGAGATCGCCCAATTAATCTGCGCTGTGAACTGCTGATTCCTATCCGCCGTTAACGCTGCAGCTCATCTAATGCAGGGGCGTCCAGATGCGAGATGTCCCCTGCGGTTTCAACGACCCAGCCAGACGCCAGCCACAGGCTTTCCTGATAATCCACGCGCGAAATAGAACAGTTACGCAGACGTAAGCGGCGCGCTGCCCATGCTGGTAATCCGAGAATCGTACTCACCAGACATCCCAGTGCAATACCATGGCTCACCAGCAGCGGTCGGCTTCCCTGCGGTAAGTCCCGGCAAGATTCCAGTGCCGCATTGACGCGATCGCTGAGCTCCTGCATTGACTCGCCTTCAGGAATACGCCCGTCAACGGTGCCATTGACCAGCTGCCGACGCCAGTTCTCTTCTTCTTCGGTCAGAGAATCGATATGTCTTTTTTCCAGCACACCCATGTTTAATTCACGCAGGCGAGAATCAAAGATGATGTCACAGCCGCAGGCCTGGGCGATGATTTCCGCCGTACGCCGGGTGCGTCCTAAATCGCTACTGATAATATGCGTAATGCCAAGCTCTTTGGCACGGGTTGCCACCTGCATCGCCTGTTGCTCACCTTTGGCGGTCAGCGGGCTGTCAGACTGGCCCTGAATACGTCGCTCGGCGTTCCACTGCGTTTCACCGTGGCGGACTAGGTATACCTGTAACATGCTTTTTTTCCGTATACTGCTGTAACGTTAATTTTCTGAGTAATGCTGATTATGCACCAAGTTGTCTGTGCGACCACCAATCCCGCTAAAATTCAGGCCATTCTGCAGGCATTTCACGAGATCTTCGGCGAAGGATCCTGCCATATTGCATCCGTTGCCGTCGAGAGCGGTGTACCGGAACAGCCCTTTGGCAGTGAGGAAACGCGCGCTGGCGCACGAAATCGGGTAGCAAATGCCCGCCGTTTACTTCCAGAGGCTGATTTTTGGGTGGCGATTGAAGCTGGCATCGATGGTGACAGCACTTTCAGTTGGGTGGTGATTGAAAACACCAGCCAGCGCGGCGAGGCGCGTTCGGCTACTTTGCCGTTACCTGCGGTGATTCTGCAGAAAGTGCGTGAAGGTGAGGCGCTTGGTCCCGTGATGTCGCGTTATACCGGTATTGATGAGATTGGTCGTAAGGAAGGGGCGATCGGCGTGTTTACCGCCGGGAAACTCACTCGCGCCAGCGTCTATCACCAGGCGGTGATCCTGGCGCTGAGTCCGTTTCACAATGCCGTGTATCAGGCATTGTAGGACGGATAAGGCGTTCACGCCGCATCCGGCATTCGGTGCACGATGCCTGATGCGACGCTGCCGCGTCTTATCAGGCCTACAAAATCAATCGCTTTTCAGCAACACCTCTTCCAGCCACTGGCGCAGCTCCACGGGCGCGGCTTTCAGGCTGTTAGATCCACGCGTAATCGTCGCGATGCCCGCGCCGAGTTCATTTTTTAACTCACGCTGACTCATTTCGCCACGCAACAGCTCTTCGACAATACGCACGCGAGTCCCCAACGCTTCGCGCTCATCTGGCGTCAGCATCAGGTTTAACAACGGTAAATGGAGATCGTTTTGGTAGGCATTCTTAAGCAGGTCGACAAAACGTAACCACTCCTGGTGACGCTGTTCTGCCATCGCTGCTGAATAGGGTGATTGTTGGGCCATAATATGTCGCCATTGTTAGCGGGGGAAGCAAAATGCCTCCCCCGGTTGTACTCGCTAAAGAGTACGATAGCATATCATAAACGTGCGGATCAGTAACGACGTCCCCATTCCGTGGCGCTCATCAACGTCGGTTTATCCCCCATGAAATAACGGTAGTAAGCGTCATAAGCCAGCACGTTCTTCACATAACCGCGCGTCTCGGAGAACGGAATACTCTCGACAAATGCCACAGCGTCGATACGCCCGGCGCTGTTGCCAAGCCAGGTTCGCACCCGTCCAGGTCCGGCGTTATAAGCTGCTGAGGAGAAAATACGGTTATTGCCAAACTGCTGATAAACATATTGCAGGTAACTGGTGCCAATGTTGATATTCGTTTCCGGATCCAGCAATTGCCCAGGGCTGCTATAACCAGGAATAGAGAACATCTTCACCGTATGGGTCGCTGTACCAGGCATAATCTGCATCAGGCCGCTGGCCCCTACCGGTGATTTCACTTTCGGATTCCAGGCGCTCTCCTGACGGGCAATCGCCATCGCATAGCTTTGCGGGATCTCTTTCCCACTGGTGTAACGTTTGAAAAGATCGTTGTAAGCCAGCGGGAATCGCTCTTCCAGATGATCCCAAAGCTTCCCGGCGATCGTTGCCTGAACGCTAAGATCCCACCATTGGTTATTGAAAGCATACCGAGCCAGTTGAGCCTGCTCTGTTTTTGACTTGCTCTTCACCAGATTGGCCCACTCGCTACGCGCGGTGTTATCGAGATTCCAGTACATCAACTCGCGCACGCGCGCCATCTCCGGCCCCTGAGTCAGGGCGCTGTCAACATTCTGCGGCGCTTTATCAATCTTCAGCTCATACTCTTCTCCGATGCGTTGTGCTGCAACCATCGGGTAGAAACCACGCTGTTGCATGAGTTGATGCAAAATCTCTTTCGCTTCAGCTTCACGTCCGCGTTCCAGCAATAAATCCGCCTGCCAGTAACGCCATTCATCTTTCTCTTTTGCTTCCATCGGCAGACGCGCCAGCCAGGTATTCAGGCCGCGACGATCGCCGGTGCCAAGTGCCATTCGCACACGGCGTTCAATCAACGACGTGGATTGCGAGCGCATAATGGCGTCATCGCGCCATTTCGCCTGCTCGTCGGTGACATCGTTGCCCATCAAACGCCAGGCGACGATATCGCGCAGCTCCTGAATCTGATCTTCATTAAGCTGCTGCGCCTGGGCAAGCGACGGGATCATCAGCCGTGCATTTTCAGCATCCTGCCGCGCCACACTGGCAAACGCCACCGCTGCCATTTGACGGGTAAAATCGGTCGCTCCGGTTGTACGCGCGAAGGTCAGTACCGTATTAGGGTTGTTCGCCAGTGAAATGATTGCCGAGGCGATAGTCTGGTAATCGGCAGGCATCTGCCCTGCCAGCACTGTTACCAGGCCAGTGTTACCCGCTTTCATCGCCAGACGGATACGCTCTAAATACGCCAGCGGATCTTGTTTACCTGACGCACGCCAGACGCTAAATAACTTGTCACAGGCGTTAGGCTGGCTCTTGCCGGTTAGCCACAGCTCTTTCGCCCCTTGCCAGGCTTCTTCACTCTGCCCGGTGTTCCATTTCGCATAGTAGTAATTACATTGCGCTTCGGTAGTTCCGGGCTTTTCCGGGCTAAAGGCTAACAAGCCACGCCAGTCTTCACGCCGCGCCAGTTCATTGACGAAACGAGATTGCAGCGTGCGAGCGGGAGGAAGCGTGGGGTTAGCGCGAACAAAGTTAGTGACCGTCACCGCCGGTTGATTCATCAGATCATCGGTGATCTGGCGGTATTCCAGGTAGGGATAAAGCGGATAATCCTTCAGTCCAGGCATCATTTGTTCGACCACATCCATTTGTCGATTATCCCAGGCCTGCTTGATTTGCGCGTAACGGCTACGCTGCTCATCCAGTGAGTCGGCTCGCGCCACGCTGCTGACCGTCAGCAGACAGACACCGGCAGCCAACAGCCGCCAGGTAACTTGTTTGGCTTTTTCCACAAGCGCATCCTCTAAGTGTAAATACATCAATGCAGCGTCATGCCGCGTAATAGATTTATGCTAACCAGTCATTGCCGTTTACGCCACGTTACGGACACTTTTTTACTTTTACTGCGAAGGTGATCGACCAACTGGGATTAGGCGGGGAAAAAGGCTACACTTCGCCTTTGAAAACTCATCATCACGATAAACATAGAGGCGAAGTCCAACGTGGCTCAATTCGTTTATACCATGCATCGTGTCGGCAAAGTTGTTCCGCCGAAACGTCATATTTTGAAAAACATCTCTCTGAGTTTCTTCCCTGGGGCAAAAATTGGTGTCCTGGGTCTGAACGGCGCGGGTAAGTCTACCCTGCTGCGCATTATGGCAGGCATTGATAAAGACATCGAAGGTGAAGCGCGTCCGCAGCCAGACATCAAGATTGGTTACCTGCCGCAGGAACCGCAGCTGAACCCGGAACACACCGTGCGTGAGTCCATTGAAGAAGCGGTTTCTGAAGTGGTTAACGCCCTGAAACGCCTGGATGAAGTGTATGCGCTGTACGCCGATCCGGATGCCGATTTTGACAAGCTGGCCGCTGAACAAGGCCGTCTGGAAGAGATCATTCAGGCTCACGACGGTCATAACCTGAACGTACAGCTGGAGCGTGCGGCGGATGCGCTACGTCTGCCGGACTGGGACGCGAAAATCGCTAACCTCTCCGGTGGTGAGCGTCGTCGCGTAGCGTTGTGCCGCCTGCTGCTGGAAAAACCAGACATGCTGCTGCTCGACGAACCGACCAACCACCTGGATGCCGAATCCGTGGCCTGGCTGGAACGCTTCCTGCACGACTTCGAGGGCACCGTGGTGGCGATTACCCACGACCGTTACTTCCTCGATAACGTTGCAGGCTGGATCCTCGAACTTGACCGCGGTGAAGGTATTCCGTGGGAAGGCAACTACTCCTCCTGGCTGGAGCAGAAAGATCAGCGCCTGGCGCAGGAAGCTTCACAAGAAGCGGCGCGTCGTAAGTCGATCGAGAAAGAGCTGGAGTGGGTACGTCAGGGAACTAAAGGCCGCCAGTCGAAAGGTAAAGCACGTCTGGCACGCTTTGAAGAGCTGAACAGCACCGAATATCAGAAACGTAACGAAACCAACGAACTGTTTATTCCACCTGGACCGCGTCTGGGCGATAAAGTGCTGGAAGTCAGCAACCTGCGTAAATCCTACGGTGATCGCCTGCTGATTGATGACCTGAGCTTCTCGATCCCGAAAGGGGCAATCGTCGGGATCATCGGTCCGAACGGCGCGGGTAAATCGACCCTGTTCCGTATGATCTCTGGTCAGGAACAGCCGGACAGCGGCACCATCACTTTAGGTGAAACGGTGAAACTGGCATCGGTTGATCAGTTCCGTGACTCAATGGATAACAGCAAAACCGTTTGGGAAGAAGTTTCCGGCGGGCTGGATATTATGAAGATCGGCAACACCGAGATGCCAAGCCGCGCCTACGTTGGCCGCTTTAACTTTAAAGGGGTTGATCAGGGTAAACGCGTTGGTGAACTTTCCGGTGGTGAGCGCGGTCGTCTGCATCTGGCGAAGCTGCTGCAGGTTGGCGGCAACATGCTGCTGCTCGACGAACCAACCAACGACCTGGATATCGAAACCCTGCGCGCGCTGGAAAACGCCCTGCTGGAGTTCCCGGGCTGTGCGATGGTTATCTCGCACGACCGTTGGTTCCTCGACCGTATCGCCACGCACATCCTGGACTACCAGGATGAAGGTAAAGTTGAGTTCTTCGAAGGTAACTTTACTGAGTACGAAGAGTACAAGAAACGCACGCTGGGCGCAGACGCACTGGAGCCGAAGCGTATCAAGTACAAGCGTATTGCGAAGTAATGCGTAAAATGCCGGATGCGGCGTGAACGCCTTATCCGGCCTACAAACCAAGAAATTTCAATACGTTGTGAATCTCCAGGCCTGATAAGACGCGGTAAGCGTCGCATCAGGCATTGAGCACCGAATGCCGGATACGGCGTGAACGCCTTTTCCGGCCTACAATAGCCTTAGTATCCGCAATTTCGTAGCGGGTCACCCGTGCTGATTCTTTTAAACCTTGTTTAATCTCGACAGCCTCTTCCAGAGAGGTTTTCAACTCATCAAAAAACCTATTTTATACCTCGCCTTTGAGCCGTTTCATCGCGGTTATCTCTGCTCCCCCATCATCTCCCGCACCAGCTCCACGCAGCGCAGGAAACGGCTGTCATAATCGTCCTCTTCAACCCGCACGAATTCGATATTGTTCTCTTCCAGCATCTCCACCAGCAAGTTCTGGAACTCTTTGCGATCCACCGAACTGCCGAGGCTGCGTAAACCATCCGCCACCCACGGCGTGTTGTTCTCCAGCAGGATCACCAGATCGAAACGGTATTCATCAATCAACGCCTGTACGAACGGATGCTCACGCCCTTCGTACTTTTTGCAGAACGCCTGGGTAGTGACAAAATCAGTGTCAATAAACGCCACTTTATTGGCATATTTCACTGCAAAATCAATGTATTGTGCGTGGCCCAGCGCGATTTTATCGTAATCGGAATACTGCAATGCGATCTCATCACCGCCGAGGTGTGAAAAGACATAATCGCGACCATATTCCCACGCACTGGTGGTATTGAAGATATTGGCAAGTTTGTTTACCAGGGTGGATTTACCGCTCGACTCGCCACCAAGGATCGCCACGGTACGTACAAAGAACGGCTTCACTTCCGTAGGAATATATTCCCAGTAGCGGAACGGGTTTTCGCGGATCTGCGCACCGCTGATACTCATAAAGGTACGTTTCGGATCGACCAGCACCGTATCGATCCCCAGATGTTCCATATACTGTGGCGCATCGGCTTCTTCCGAGGTGTAGATCAGGTCCGGCTGAATCCCCTTTTCAGCCATAAACTTTTTGATGCCGTTGCTCCACACATCCCAGCCGTGCGGATACGGCTCCATGCCCTCCTCGTTGAAAGCATGAATGCGAATATTTTTCTGATATTTAAAAGTTTGTAATAACCAGCGCAGACGATCCGGCACCGTGGGCTGCTGCGACATGGCGCTGTCTTCAAACAACGCGCGGTCGCGGGTATCGTCAAAACCCATAATGATATGCAGCTCGTCAACCTGGCTACAGGCGCGCTGGATAAGGTAGATATGTCCGGTATGCAGCGGGTAGAACTTACCGAATACGACACCAATGGTTTTCTTCTGTCGGGGAAATTCAAGCCCCAAAAAACGGTGCAACGCCTCCAGCTTTTGCGCGCTGGGGCTTTTAATTTTGGCATTCAGTAACTGGCTTAAATACCCTTTGGTCATACCGCTGGCATCAGCTACCTGCTGTAGCGTGCAGCCCTGTTGCTTGATGGCAGTTTTCAGGTAATCAAATGACGACATATCTCCCTCCGTATCTCTCATTATAAGTCGTCGAACACGCTAAGCGCGTCGGAGAGTTTTTTAACGCCAAAAATCTGCATCCCTTCCGGCGCTTTTTTCGGTACGTTAGCCGCCGGAACAATCGCCCGGCGAAAACCGTGTTTCGCCGCTTCTGAAATTCGTTCCTGACCGCTGGGCACCGGGCGGATCTCCCCTGCCAGCCCGACTTCACCAAACACCACCAGATCCTGTGGCAGCGGTCTGTCACGCAGGCTGGAAACCATCGCCAGCAGTAACGCTAAATCGGCACTGGTTTCGGTTACCTTCACGCCGCCGACCACGTTCACAAATACATCCTGATCGGCCATTTGCAGACCACCGTGACGGTGCAAGACAGCCAGCAGGATTGCCAGACGGTTTTGTTCCAGCCCCACTGCCACGCGGCGCGGATTCGCCATCATCGAGTGATCGACCAGCGCCTGAATCTCCACCAGCAACGGACGCGTTCCTTCCCACACCACCATCACGGAGCTGCCGGAGGTCACTTCATCTCCGCGACTTAAGAAAATTGCCGAAGGGTTGCTGACTTCACGCAGCCCCTGTTCGGTCATCGCGAAGACGCCCAGCTCATTCACCGCGCCGAAGCGGTTTTTATGGCTGCGCAAGGTGCGAAAACGGGAGTCGGCATCACCATCCAGAAGCACCGAACAGTCGATACAGTGTTCCAGCACTTTAGGGCCAGCCAGCGAGCCATCTTTGGTTACGTGCCCAACCATGACAATCGCCACACCGCGCGTTTTGGCGAAGCGCGTCAGATAAGCCGCCGTTTCACGCACCTGCGCCACGCTACCAGGCGATGATTGTACATCCGCCATATGCATCACCTGGATCGAGTCAATTACCATCAGTTTCGGTTGCTCTTCTTCGGCAATCAGGCAGATCTGTTCGATGCTGGTTTCCGACAACATATTGAGATTGTCAGTCGGCAGGCCAAGGCGATGAGCGCGCATTGCCACCTGTTGCAGCGACTCTTCGCCAGTGACATACAGCGTTTTCATCTGCTGGGCCAGTTTGCACAGCGTTTGCAGTAGCAGCGTGGATTTCCCCGCACCTGGGTTACCGCCAATCAGAATGGCGCTTCCCGGCACCACGCCGCCGCCTAGTACGCGGTCGAACTCTTTAAATCCGGTGGAAAAACGCGGCAGCTCTTCAAGGCTGATATCGGAGAGTTTCTGGACTTTTGCCACCCCGGCGCTACCGGCATAGCCGCTGAGACGCTCGTTACGCGCCACCGTTGGCGACGCAGCAAGACGCACCTCGGTGATGGTGTTCCAGGCATGACAGGCACTGCACTGCCCCTGCCAGCGCGGATAATCGGCCCCGCATTCATTACAAACAAAGGCGCGTTTTGGAGCTTTTGCCACGGTGTACCTCGTTAATGCTGTGCCGCCCGCAGGATGGCGGGCGAGCAATTACTTCTGATTCAGGCTGCCAGAGAGGATGCAGAATACCCCCATCAGGTCAGCGTGACGGATGGTGACTTCCGCCTTTTCATTCACTTTTGGCTTGGCATGGTAGGCAATCCCCAGCCCTGCTGCTTTGATCATCGGCAGGTCATTAGCTCCATCGCCAATCGCCACGGTCTGCGCCAGCGGGATTTCATACTCCTGCGCGAGGCGAGTCAAAGTTTTCGCTTTGTACTGCGCGTCTACGATGTCGCCGATCACATTGCCGGTAAATTTACCGTCCATGATCTCCAGTTCATTGGCTACCACGGCGGTCAGGCGCAGCTTGTCGCGCAGATATTCAGCAAAGAAAGTAAAGCCGCCGGAGGCAATCGCCACTTTCCAGCCCAGCGTTTCCAGCTTGAGCACCAGTTGCGTTAAGCCTGGCATCAGCGGCAGATTTTCACGCACCTGTTG
This sequence comes from Shigella sp. FC1567, assembly GCF_001743015.1. Classification (NCBI taxonomy): domain Bacteria; kingdom Pseudomonadati; phylum Pseudomonadota; class Gammaproteobacteria; order Enterobacterales; family Enterobacteriaceae; genus Shigella; species Shigella sp. FC1567. The sequence goes on along the minus strand of NZ_MIIV01000399.1, from coordinate 2,746 downwards.
CAGAATATTGGCGTCAGCGCCTTTCAGCGTCGCCACACGGCTGCGCAGGCTGGCGGTAAAATCGAGTTCGCCGCGCATCGCCCGTTCGGTTACTTCCGCCACCATCTCGCCCGTTCCGGCCAGTTTGGCAATTTCATCAATACATTCAATCTGGATGGCGGTGGAATCCATGTCCATCACCAGCAAACCCGGCGTGCGCAGGTGCGGGATTTTCCCCAGCGGGGCGACATCCAGTTGCGCTTCATGGGCCAGGCGCGTAGCCCGTGCGGTGAGTGAACCTGCCAGACGAATCACCTGATAATCTTCCACGCACCAGGCGGCAACAATCACCATCGCCGCACCCAGTTTGCTCTGGTATTGGGTCAGACGCTGTTTATCCAGCCCACGACCATACAGCAGCCAGCCGCTACGACCTGCGTGGTAATCCAGTGGCATCACTTCATCACCACTTAATGAAAGAGGCAGACCAGGCCATAAAGAGACATCTTCAGGCAGGTCGCACCAGGTAATGTTAGGCATTAAGGATCCTGTAAAATCGTTCGAAGCAGGGAAAATAACGCATGAGGCTACCTTGTATCCATTGCTTCTGGCAACATTAAGTCTCAAATTTTCAAAGGGTGGAAGATGGCTCGCACAAAACTGAAATTCCGGCTGCATCGGGCAGTGATTGTCCTGTTCTGTCTTGCCTTGTTAGTGGCGCTGATGCAGGGAGCGTCATGGTTTAGTCAAAACCACCAGCGACAACGTAATCCACAGCTGGAAGAACTGGCCCGCACCCTGGCGCGTCAGGTAACGCTGAACGTTGCACCGCTGATGCGTACCGACTCACCGGATGAAAAACGCATTCAGGCGATCCTCGATCAGTTAACGGATGAAAGCCGTATCCTCGACGCGGGTGTGTATGACGAACAAGGCGATCTTATCGCACGTTCTGGCGAAAGCGTCGAAGTGCGCGACCGGCTGGCGCTCGACACCCATACGCTCGCCACCGAAGCCCAACAGGTGGATAACACCACTAACATTTTACGCCTGATGTTGCTGCTTTCACTGGCAATCGGCGTAGTGCTGACCCGCACGCTGCTACAGGGTAAACGTACCCGCTGGCAGCAATCGCCCTTCCTGTTAACCGCCAGCAAACCGGTGCCGGAAGAGGAAGAAAGCGAGAAAAAAGAGTGACCCATTACTACAAGAAAGGAAATCGTTATGTCCACATTACGCCTGCTCATCTCTGACTCTTACGACCCGTGGTTTAACCTGGCGGTGGAGGAGTGTATTTTTCGCCAGATGCCCGCCACGCAGCGCGTTCTGTTTCTCTGGCGCAATGCCGACACGGTAGTGATTGGTCGCGCGCAGAACCCGTGGAAAGAGTGTAATACCCGGCGGATGGAAGAAGATAACGTCCGCCTGGCACGGCGCAGTAGCGGTGGCGGCGCGGTGTTCCACGATCTCGGCAATACCTGCTTTACCTTTATGGCTGGCAAGCCGGAGTACGATAAAACCATCTCCACGTCGATTGTGCTCAATGCGCTGAACGCGCTTGGCGTCAGCGCCGAAGCGTCCGGGCGTAACGATCTGGTGGTGAAAACCGCCGAAGGCGACCGCAAAGTCTCAGGATCGGCCTATCGCGAAACCAAAGATCGTGGCTTCCACCACGGCACCTTGCTGCTCAATGCCGACCTTAGCCGCCTGGCAAACTATCTCAATCCGGATAAAAAGAAACTGGCGGCGAAAGGCATTACCTCAGTGCGTTCCCGCGTGACCAACCTCACCGAGCTGCTGCCGGGGATCACCCATGAGCAGGTTTGCGAGGCCATAACCAAGGCCTTTTTCGCCCATTATGGCGAGCGTGTAGAAGCGGAAATCATCTCCCCGGACAAAACGCCAGACTTGCCAAACTTCGCCGAAATCTTTGCCCGTCAGAGTAGCTGGGAATGGAACTTCGGTCAGGCTCCGGCATTCTCGCATCTGCTGGATGAACGCTTTAGCTGGGGCGGCGTGGAACTGCATTTCGACGTTGAAAAAGGCCATATCACCCGCGCCCAGGTGTTTACCGACAGCCTCAACCCCGCGCCGCTGGAAGCCCTCGCCGGGCGACTGCAAGGCTGCCTGTACCGCGCGGATATGCTGCAACAAGAGTGCGAAGCGCTGTTGGTTGACTTCCCGGACCAGGAAAAAGAGCTACGGGAGTTGTCGACGTGGATAGCGGGGGCGGTAAGGTAACTCGCTGATTAAAATACCAAAGGAAGGGAATATGATCGATCTGGAAAACCAGGAGCGGGAGATTATCAATTTAATGTTAAGCCAGCGTATTTCCTGGCTAGCCGCCGTGCGTATCAGGCATAAATTATCGCTTGCTGAAGTAAGTAAAATGTTAGGTATCTCGATTAATTCTCTAAAATAGATCGAAAAGACGGAACGGTTTAGCTCAAACATCAAAAGCAAAATGGCAGAAATTTATGGTTGTCCACCAGAGTTGCTGATATGCCCTTCCTGGATGACGGCTGAACATAAATGAATAGATTCGTGGGTAATGCTGCCAACTTACTGATTTAGTGTATGATGGTGATTTTAAGGTGCTTGCGTGGCTTCCATTTCCATCAGATGTCCTTCCTGCTCCGCTACTGAAGGCGTGGTGCGTAACGGCAAAAGCACTGCCGGACATCAGCGCTATCTCTGCTCTCATTACCGTAAAACATGGCAACTACAGTTCACTTACACCGCCTCTCAGCCCGGTACGCACCAGAAA
>NZ_MIIV01000398.1:0-451 GCF_001743015.1 Shigella sp. FC1567 | reverse complement strand
GACATACGTCCAGATATATCCTGTTTTCGCCTTCTTCCTGCCCGGTGCCAGCACTTTTACTGGTGTGTCATCAGTGTGAACTTTGCGGCTGTTCATTACATAACGGTACAGAGCATCATTCAGCGGCGTCATTAACTGGCAGCACGCGTCAACCAAGTTGGAGAGTAATGCACGGCTCAGTTCGACACCCTGACGGGCAAAAATTTCACTCTGACGATACAGTGGCAGGTGTTCGCAGTATTTTCCCGTTAACACGCGCACGCGGGCAAGTAACCCCGGGCCCGCGATACCACGCTCTATCGGACGGGATGGTGCCGGTGCTTCAACGATTCAGTCACATTTTGTACAGGCTTTTTTTTACCCGTTCTGTGCGGATCACTTTCAGAGCGCTGCTCACCAGTTCCAGTTGTTCTGCGCTGACTTCCCCCAGATAATCCAGCTCACCGCCACA
>NZ_MIIV01000397.1:0-459 GCF_001743015.1 Shigella sp. FC1567 | reverse complement strand
CGAACTCCGCCTTCGCAAAATAAGCGGAAGCCTGGCGAAGGATATCGTTACTGCGGCGCAGTTCACGATTTTCACGTTCCAGCTCTTTCAGACGCTGACGTTCAGCGGTGGTGAGCCCGCCATCACCGCCTCCGGTATCCCGCTCATGCTGGCGTACCCAGACACGCAGAGTCTCCGGTGTACAGCCAATCTTTGGGGCAATGGAACAAATTGCCGCCCACTGTGAGTCATATTCGCCCTGACTTTCCAGAACCATACGAATCGCCCTCTGACGGACTTCGGGGGAAAAACGAGTATTTTTAGTCATCCTGTTTACCTCTTTCTCAGGGAGTTTAGTCTCCAGGATTCCCGGGGCGGTTCAGTAAGCCCTGGAGAGCGGATCCCTGAGCGCGGCGAAGGCCGACAGGAACAACGCCCGTTTGAGAGCTTTATTACCCCGTCGCGAGGGATGCTCACCGC
>NZ_MIIV01000396.1:0-470 GCF_001743015.1 Shigella sp. FC1567 | reverse complement strand
CATCGTCGCCCTTCCACTGGTTATCCCAGCCCTCAGGCTTCACTTTAAAGTACGGCGGGTCCGTGACTATCAGGTCAACAGAATTTTCGGGTAACGACCAGATAAATTCCAGGCAGTCGGCGGGTAATGACTCCAACTTACTGATAGTGTTTTATGTTCAGATAATGCCCGATGACCTTGTCATGCAGCTCCACCGATTTTGAGAACGACAGTGACTTCCGTCCCAGCCTTGCCAGATGTTGTCTCAGATTCAGATTATGTCGCTCAATGCGCTGAGTGTAACGCTTGCTGATAACGTGCAGCTTTCCCTTCAGGCGTGATTCATACAGCGGCCAGCCATCCGTCATCCATACCACGACCTCAAAGGCCGACAGCAGGCTCAGAAGACGCTCCAGTGTGGCCAGAGTGCGTTCACCGAAGACGTGCGCCACAACCGTCCTCCGTATCCTGTCATACGCGTAAAACAGCCA
>NZ_MIIV01000395.1:0-478 GCF_001743015.1 Shigella sp. FC1567 | reverse complement strand
CGATTCATCATCGTGTTGCGAAAATTTGAGAGACTCACGAACAACTTTCGTTGTTCAGTGTTTCAATTTTCAGCTTGATCCAGATTTTTAAAGAGCAAAACTTCGCAGTGAACCTTTTCAGGTACACTCTGAAGTATTTTTTATTTAATCACTACAGAGATGGTGGAGCTATGCGGGATCGAACCGCAGACCTCCTGCGTGCAAAGCAGGCGCTCTCCCAGCTGAGCTATAGCCCCATAACATGTAGTTAAAACCTCTTCAAATTTGCCGTGCAAATTTGGTAGGCCTGAGTGGACTTGAACCACCGACCTCACCCTTATCAGGGGTGCGCTCTAACCACCTGAGCTACAAGCCTGTAGAGGTTTTACTGCTCATTTTCATCAGACAATCTGTGTGAGCACTGCAAAGTACGCTTCTTTAAGGTAAGGAGGTGATCCAACCGCAGGTTCCCCTACGGTTACCTTGTTACGACTTCACC
>NZ_MIIV01000394.1:0-479 GCF_001743015.1 Shigella sp. FC1567 | reverse complement strand
GCGCCCAGCGGTCAGCTTCCGTACGCTTCAGTACAGCATGCCATGGTCCCCAGAGGGAGAACCAGTCCTTAAATTCATTCTCTTCACGGCTTCTGACCATGGCTTCGGCAGTGCGGAGGTCATTTGCTGTCACTCCCGACACGCCATAGAAACGCATTTCCTTCACGGCAGTGGAGAGCTGAAGTTTCTCTGCGAGCATGGTCTGGAAGGCCAGGTAGACTTCTATCTCGTCCACAAAATGGAGAGTTCTGACTTTATCCCGGGCAATGTCCTCCAGAATTTCGAGGCGGAACATTTCCCTGCCCAGGGAGAGCAGAGCGCCGGTATCATTATCGAAAAGGCCTTCTGATGCCTGATGGACCAGGAGGGTTTTCCGGAGATTGTTCCATGTGAGCGCGACACGGTCCTCACAGCTCTCAGTGGCATCAGCAGCAACAGCGAAAGACTGCTGTCGAAGCTCCGCAGAGGCACTGAGTTTT
>NZ_MIIV01000393.1:0-481 GCF_001743015.1 Shigella sp. FC1567 | reverse complement strand
CAGAATGAACATCCGCATCTTCCTGTTGAAAGTCGTCGTCAGGCAAAGGGAACTCGCTTCCTGTGGCAGCACAGCGATAAATGGATGACCGAATCCAGGCAGGAAAAGCTGATATGGCTGCGTGCGCAGATGAAGCTGACGAGCCTGTGCTGGGCGCTGAAAGAACTGGCAAAGGATATCTGGAGCAGACCATGGAGCGAGGAAAGACGCAACGACTGGCAGAGATGGCTGTCGCTGGCGGCCAACAGTGACGTCCCCATGATGAAGAATGTGGCTAAAACGATAGGGAAAAGGTTGTACGGTATCCTGAACGCCATGCGCCATGGCGTATCAAACGGAAATGCGGAAGCACTGAACAGCAAGATCAGGCTGCTGAGAATAAAAGCCAAGGGCTACCGCAACCGGGAGCGCTTTAAGCTGGGAGTGATGTTCCACTATGGGAAACTGAATATGGCGTTCTAAGCCTTCCCACCATGATCGG
>NZ_MIIV01000392.1:0-482 GCF_001743015.1 Shigella sp. FC1567 | reverse complement strand
TAGCGGAGCAGGAAGGACATCTGATGGAAATGGAAGCCACGCAAGCACCTTAAAATCACCATCATACACTAAATCAGTAAGTTGGCAGCATTACCCCATTGCTGGCATAAATTCAGTTTCGAATATTCAGTTAATTAAAGTTCGTGTGCCATCTTGTCTTTTTCGGCACAAGCTGCACCGCAATATTTTCGTTTCTTTCTGGCAATCATGTTTCCATGCATATAAATAAGCTCGCCAGTAAAAGCTTTTTCAGGTAAAAACTGTTTATTGCAGAGATGGTAATCACATTGTATTAAATCCGGGTCACCTTTTTGCTGGAGAATTTTTCTGATTCTCCACAGCCATTTTTTAATCCCGGTATGACTGATGGTCTGCCTGAGGTGGTTCTTTTTTTAAGCAGCCATCTGATGATATTTTTCCCTGAAGGCTGCCGGGGAGATATTCCCCAGACGAGAGTGACGACGCTGACGATTGTAGAAAAT
>NZ_MIIV01000391.1:0-493 GCF_001743015.1 Shigella sp. FC1567 | reverse complement strand
CATTTCATAACCATACCGCACATCCTGTACCCCCTCAGTTCGATGTTTATAGCGGGCATCGAAGTTTCCGTAATTTAACGGAATTACCTGTCCGTTTACGGCGAACGTGATGCTGTTATCTGTATTCCTCTGGCTGAAAAAATGCCAGCCTGAATCATCGCCAAGCTCTGCAACAACAGACCTGGATGGATTACCCCACAAATAAAACGCTGCATTTTTCGTGGAGTTGTTGGCGCTGGATAACGTGAATTTTCTGGCAGTTCCGGCCTGAATATTCTTAAAAGCAATAGCCACTCCATTCTGAAAGCGGAATACACGCTGACTATTAGCATAAACATCCAGAATACCGTCTCCATTCTGTTTAAATCCGGTGTCATTATCACCAAGAACAATAGAGTGAACCGCCCCGGGTTTCCTGGAGAGTGTTTTATCTGTGAACTCAGGCTGCCAGATCATCGTTTCCGATGGAAGCATAATAAGCTTTTTCTGCTTC
>NZ_MIIV01000390.1:0-493 GCF_001743015.1 Shigella sp. FC1567 | reverse complement strand
GAAAACATTACTACAGTACCTTGAACCTTGGTTTTAACATTCTCGAAATGCTCTGAGAGTATATGTGTTAAGCCTTCTTCGGAATCTTTTGTGTTTGAAAAGATGCCTTTCTGATTGTAAATGCGCATCAGTTTTTGACCGAAGCTATTGTGCACAACTCCATCGCCAAGAATTGTGGCTCCGTATAGAGTTCCATCATCAGTTAAGGCCTGCGCCGCATTGCGTATTACACAGCTTTTTGTAGATATATTTCCAGGCAGGCAGTGAAGAAGGTAAAACATGGAAATGGAATCAAATTGACCATGTAACGCCGCGGGATAAGTTTCAAAAACATCATGGCTAATTTTATGTTTAATTTTTGATTCCCCAGCCCTTGTAGATGCCGCGTTCAGGCTAGCTTCGTTCAAATCCATTAAAGATATCAGACTACTCTCAGGTACGTGAGTAAGGTAAAACCCAGTTCCAACACCAATATCCAGATGGTTGTTACCTA
>NZ_MIIV01000389.1:0-497 GCF_001743015.1 Shigella sp. FC1567 | reverse complement strand
ATCCGGCCGCCACACAGCACGCATTCGAACGGGTCACGACTCAGGAACTGTTTCACCATTTGTGCATAGCACACTTTCGCCACTGGTTCCGGTTTATCCATCCCCAGAGCACGGTACACCTGCGGCAGCTTCTCTCCACACACCCGGTTGGCAAGGAACCCGAAGTACCTCACCATCTTAAAAAACTTCTCCGGGATGTGTAATGCCAGTCAGTTAAGCAACTGACTGGCTCTTTTTCGGGGCTGTGGGGTATTTCCAGGGCCTCTCCTTTACCACTCTCGGAAGGCCCTTCCCCTTCTCGTCGGTAATTTCACAAGTTGTCCCATACTTGCAAGATCGCGCATCAGCTCCGGTATACGTCCCGGTGAAGCGCCCTGCAATGTCATCAGCATTCTCATCACCATTCCGCATGATTCTGAGAAACTCAGTTGATTCGGCCAGTAACCTTTCAGATGTTCCGCCATTTTAATCATCTGATATCTCACCAGATTATAAGC
>NZ_MIIV01000388.1:0-26374 GCF_001743015.1 Shigella sp. FC1567 | reverse complement strand
GCTGTTTTACGCGTATGACAGGATACGGAGGACGGTTGTGGCGCACGTCTTCGGTGAACGCACTCTGGCCACACTGGAGCGTCTTCTGAGCCTGCTGTCGGCCTTTGAGGTCGTGGTATGGATGACGGATGGCTGGCCGCTGTATGAATCACGCCTGAAGGGAAAGCTGCACGTTATCAGCAAGCGTTACACTCAGCGCATTGAGCGACATAATCTGAATCTGAGACAACATCTGGCAAGGCTGGGACGGAAGTCACTGTCGTTCTCAAAATCGGTGGAGCTGCATGACAAGGTCATCGGGCATTATCTGAACATAAAACACTATCAGTAAGTTGGAGTCATTACCATAATTCGTGTAATGGTTAGTGTCATTGATATATTCATTCATTGTCACAAAGTTTTTATCAGAGAAACGGTAACCAGCGAAAGTGAGCTGGCTACCGGTAGATTCAAAACGTTTTGAATAGTTAGCGCGGTAGCTATAACCCGTTTCTTTATCCTGATTATGCAACTGAGTATCAGATCGTGTGACATCAAAAGATAATGAACCCAATGAGTTAAGGTTAAAGCCAACGCCGGCAGCCAGAGATTGATAATCACGGTTTGTTAAAACTGAACCACCATGCAGGGATACATTGTTCAGCCAACCCCATGAGAATTCACCAGTCCAGAAGAAGGGTTGTTGTAAGGAATCACCACCAACGCTGGTCGGTTTACCCATAGCAGTGGTGTAGCGAATCTGCCCTTTACGCGTCAGATAAGGAATACTATTAGATGCAACTTGCCATTGCGTGACTTGCCCGTCCTCTTCTTCAACCTTGACGTCCAGTTGCCCCTGTAATGTATTGAATAAATTAGTAATAGCAAATGGGCCAGGAGGAACATTTTCTTGATAAATAATACGGTTGTTCTGTGAGACAGTGACCTTTGCATTCGTTTGTGCAACACCCGTGATTTGCGGTGCGTAACCACGTAGATCAGGCGGCAACATATTCTCATCGCTTTTCAACGAAACGCCAGAAAAATGGAAAGAGTCGAAAATAGAGGATTCAGTATCGTATTGACCTATAGTTAGTTTTGCATTAATTGCTGGGATTGGGCGAAACAAATAAATACGCGGAAAATCCAGGTTGTTCGCCTGGCTTTTGCCATTGTTAAATGACTGATCGTACTGGTAATCAGTACGCAGGCGCCAGGCCCCAAGATTAACCCCAGCCTGCCCATAGGAACTTATATTTTGTGAATTATCGCCCTGATGTGGTGCATAATGAGAGGCATATAAATTGTAGTCAAGAAATGCCCCAGCAATACCATGATCCCAAAGTTCAGGAGGCGTCCAGTTTGCATCTTTGTATTTTAACCATGCCTGAGGTGCAGATATGGATAATTGCATTTTCCCTTTATCGAGATAAGTTGTAATTTGTTTTTCTTTTTCGATAGGGTAACAACCATCGATCAGGTTTTGCTGAGCCTCTTCAATAATCTCATCAGTAAAGCCTAATAATGTTAATTGCTCTGGAGTCAGACAAACTGCAGTTTGGTTATCAATTAATACCCATTGCAGGTCCAGATGGATTGGCGTCCTTTTATTATTAATAATAGCGTTTAATGAGTATTTACCTACGGGTAATTGGCCATCAGTTTCAAATTGGGAAAGGTTAACGTTTTCACGATCTTCGGCTTCGATTAAATCTTTGTTGAATTCAACGGCATAAGCTGACGCACAACCAATGATGAGAACGGATAATGAACAATAAATATTTTTAATCAATTCGCTTATTGTGGTTAATTTTAATTTTTTATACATCTGTTCCACTTATCATTAATCCGTTAATGATGTGGCCGGGCGAACCCGGCCTAATGTGATTACTCGTAAGCAATCTTATAGTCAGTCTGAGCGTAAACGTTGCCCGGGGTAGCATCTTTGCCCGGGGATTCCATACGAACTTTGAAGTTCAGTTCCTGATAGCTGTTAGTATTGTTGAATGTAATTACTACCGGAGTACCTAAAGTCACTTCGCCGCTCTGGCTATTCAGAATACGTACGCCAACGCCTGTGGCACCACCGATTTCAGTTTCTTTGGTGTTTTTCAGCAGGTCAGTCTGACCCGTCATAGTATTCGCTGTGGTGAAAGTAACCTTCGCTTTTGAATAAGTGGTTCCACCCTGGCTCAACATGCAGTCTTGCAGGTGAATAGTGAAAGGCTCAGCCAAAGATTTCTGGTCGCTTTTCAGAACGGTATCTGCTACTTCACCCAGATTTACAGTTAAGTCTTCGTCACCTGGTTTAATTGAACATGGAGCAGAGATAACTTCACCTTTAAATTTAACAATGCCGTGACCTTCGTCAGCAAATACGTTATTGGAAAGAATCATTGCTACGCCAGCAACAAGAAGTGACTTTTTAAAAGCAGACATAATATTCCTTTATATAAATATAAGTAGAAAATGAATGATTAGTAACTGTTATTTAAGGATTGCTAATCATTCAAATATTATATTTTACTTTTCGGGTTTTATGAAATTAGTTTATCTAAATATGGATTAAGTAAAACTTAAAAAAATACATAACAATAATATTTTCAATTGCACTCATTCATTTTTGTGGTGATATTCTGAATGGAATTAAGCGATAAGGTAATAGAAAGCACTGTAAATTAGAAGATTAATTCATAATTTACAGTGCATTAAAGACAAATGTTTACAGCGTTGGGGGGAGAGTCTCTGGATCTGGCTGCTTTTTAATCTCAGTACTGCGATTTTCCAGTTCGCTCATTCTTTGTTCAAGCAGCGCCAGTTTCTCACGAGTCCGTAACAGGACTTGCGTTTGGACGTCGAACTCTTCACGGCTTACAAGGTCGAGGCGCGTCAGCTGAGCTTGTAGGGTTTGGCGGATTTTTTTCTCCACATCTTCCCCGAACTCCCTGATTCCTTTAGGCATTGATTCGTGAACTTGGCGAGCGATTTGCTCAATTTTTTTCGGGTCAATCATTGTAGTTTCCCTGTACTGATAGGTGTTGAGTACCATTGTAGTGCGATAAGGGTAAGTCATAAACCAGAATTATGTGAAGCTATGCGTTGCTGCCGCTAATCATTAGCGTTATAGTGAATCCGCTTATTCTCAGGGCGGGGCGAAATTCCCCACCGGCGGTAAATCAACTCAGTTGAAAGCCCGCGAGCGCTTTGGGTGCGAACTCAAAGGACAGCAGATCCGGTGTAATTCCGGGGCCGACGGTTAGAGTCCGGATGGGAGAGAGTAACGATTCTGTCGGGCATGGACCCGCTCACGTTATTTTGGCTATATGCCGCCACTCCTAAGACTGCCCTGATTCTGGTAACCATAATTTTAGTGAGTTTTTTTTACCATGAATCAGACGCTACTTTCCTCTTTTGGTACGCCTTTCGAACGTGTTGAAAATGCACTGGCTGCGCTGCGTGAAGGACGCGGTGTAATGGTGCTTGATGATGAAGACCGTGAAAACGAAGGCGATATGATCTTCCCGGCAGAAACCATGACCGTTGAGCAGATGGCGCTGACCATTCGCCACGGTAGCGGTATTGTTTGCCTGTGCATCACTGAAGATCGCCGTAAACAACTTGATCTGCCAATGATGGTAGAAAATAACACCAGCGCCTATGGCACCGGTTTTACCGTGACCATTGAAGCGGCTGAAGGTGTGACTACCGGTGTTTCTGCCGCTGATCGTATTACGACCGTTCGCGCAGCGATTGCCGATGGCGCAAAACCTTCTGATCTGAATCGCCCGGGCCACGTTTTCCCACTTCGCGCGCAGGCAGGTGGTGTACTGACGCGTGGCGGTCATACTGAAGCGACTATTGATTTGATGACGCTGGCAGGCTTTAAACCGGCTGGTGTGCTGTGTGAGCTGACTAATGACGATGGCACGATGGCGCGTGCACCAGAGTGCATTGAGTTTGCCAATAAACACAATATGGCGCTCGTGACTATTGAAGACCTGGTGGCATACCGTCAGGCACATGAGCGTAAAGCCAGCTGAAAACCGCTGCTTAATTACTGCCTTAATCAAGAAACCGAAGTTGTAGCTGGCTTCGGTTTTTATTTTGCCCTGCTATGCAAGATGTTAATTCCGCTTCTCTTTCTATGAGAAAATTTCATTAATATCAGGCATTCTTTTTCATTATGATCAAAATCATATAATTGTTCCGTTATTATGCGACCATATGAATATATCCGAAAAAGGATATGTGAAATTTATGCGCTAAATGTTTAGTATTGTTAAATATTAAGGGTAAAGGATGTTTATCGCCTGGTACTGGATTGTATTGATTGCTCTGGTTGTGGTGGGTTATTTCCTGCATTTGAAACGTTATTGTCGGGCGTTTCGCCAGGACAGAGACGCACTGCTTGAAGCGCGGAACAAATACTTAAACAGTACGAGAGAAGAGACAGCCGAAAAGGTAGAATAAGGCTTTCGTGAAGCTGGCAGAAGTTGTCCATGTGCTGGACAACTTCTGATGTTGTTTTTAACCAATTCCCGCCGTTTGTAGCAGCACTAAACTGAATCCCATCACTGACATTCCACATAGTACGCCATAGCTGGGGTTATTATTAGGGTCAATCTCTTTGGCGAGCGGCATTAATTCATCAACCGAGAGCGCCACCATAATTCCTGCAACCGCCGCCATGACCACCGGGGAAATCATGCTACCGAGGATTAACCACGCCAGCACACCACCAAGAATTTCTGCTAGTCCAGAAATCCCCGCCCACAGAATCGCGGTGCGTTTAGACCCCGTTGCCGCATAAACCGGGCCTGCCACTGCCAGACCTTCAGGGATATTGTGCAACGCGACGGCCAGTGCGATGCCAAATCCCAGCTCCAGGTTGCTGCTCGCCGTGACAAAGGTGGCAATCCCTTCCGGGAAGTTATGCAGACTGATGCCGAGAGTGAGCAGAATGGCTGTGCGCTTGATCGATTTTGGCAACGGCTGCACCGATTTTTGCATTAAATCCTGCGGATGCGCATGCGGCAACATGCGGTCCAGGCCAAAGTAGCCAAGCAGACCGAAGATAAACATTCCATAACCCAACACAGGCGATATTCCTTCAGCTGCTAGTGCGGCAGGAAGCATTTCCATTAATGAGATGAGCAACATGATCCCCGCCGCAAAACCTAGCGAAAACGCCAGTAAGCGGTTCGAGGGTTTTTGTCCGAGAACGCCGAGAAACGCGCCAATAAACGTGGCTGCCCCCGCCAGTATGGTCAGAATGAGAGGTACTGACATCGACAACTCCTTATAAATCTTCACCTTCAGGCAGATCGTCAAAATAACTGATGATCATCATCATTGTTATCCGGGTTCTTACTCCGCCGAACAAGCGTATTGTGAGGATATCAAAATGACACCCTTAGTTAAGGATATCATCATGTCTTCAACACGTATGCCAGCATTGTTTTTAGGTCACGGTAGTCCGATGAACGTGCTGGAAGATAATTTGTATACCCGCAGCTGGCAGAAGTTGGGGATGACATTGCCACGCCCGCAAGCGATTGTGGTGGTTTCGGCTCACTGGTTTACCCGTGGAACAGGAGTGACCGCGATGGAGACGCCGCCCACGATTCATGACTTTGGTGGCTTCCCGCAGGCGCTGTACGATACGCATTATCCTGCTCCGGGTTCGCCTGTGCTGGCACAGCATCTGGTTGAGCTGTTAGCGCCGGTCCCGGTGACGCTGGATAAAGAAGCCAGGGGCTTTGACCACGGTTCCTGGGGCGTGCTGATTAAGATGTATCCTGACGCCGATATCCCGATGGTGCAGTTGAGTATCGACAGTAGCAAACCTGCCGCCTGGCATTCGAATGGGCGCAAACTGGCAGCGCTGCGAGATGAAGGAATAATGTTGGTCGCCAGTGGCAACGTGGTGCATAACCTGCGTACAGTGAAGTGGCACGGTGATAGTTCACCATATCCTTGGGCGATGTCGTTTAATGAGTATGTGAAAGCGAATCTGACGTGGCAAGGGGCGGTAGAGCAGCATCCTCTGGTGAATTACCTCGACCATGAAGGTGGCGCGTTATCGAACCCAACGCCGGAGCACTATCTGCCGTTGTTGTATGTCTTAGGTGCGTGGGATGGGCAGGAGCCAATTACCATTCCGGTCGATGGTATAGAAATGGGCAGCCTGAGTATGCTGTCGGTGCAGATAGGTTAACAATTACCGGATGGCGAATGCCATCGGCATCATTGATTACTCAACAAAAATATGTGGATAAAACCGAGACATATCCTGGGTGATCAATGCACGGTCTTCACGAATGCCAATTCCGGCGGGTTGATCGTTCACCAGCCAGCTACCAATCAGCATATAGCTGTCGCCGAATTTCGGTAACGGATGGAATTGCTGAACAATCATCCCTTCTTCGCCATACGGACCTTCCGCTGCTTCAATGGTTTTGCCGTTCTCAATGATCGACACGTTTGCGCCTTCACGGGAGAAGATCGGTTTAACCACATATTTTTCCATTTGCGGATGATCATCTTCCGCAAAATAAGCGGGCAGCAGGTTCGGGTGATTCGGGAACATCTCCCACAGTAGCGGTAGAAGCGCTTTGTTGGAGATAATGCTCTTCCACGCCGGTTCCAGCCAGCGTACGCCTGCATCCTCCAGCTTGGTGGAGAACATCTCACGCAACATAAATTCCCATGGATACAGCTTGAACAGGTTGGAAATTACCTGATCCTGTAAATCCGTGAACTGACTTTTTTCACCTAACCCGATATCGTCAATGTAGAGGAACTCGGTAGCGATTTCAGCTTCCGTCGCGCAGTCCTGCAAATACTGAATGGTTCCGCGATCTTCCACCGTGTCGCGACAGCAGGTGAGATGCAGCAACTGGAAGCCATACTGTTCACGCAACTCGACAAAGCGATCGATTAGCTTTTCTTGCAGACTGTTAAACTGGTCGCTGCCCTCCGGCAAGTTACCGGCGTTAAGCTGATCTTCCAGCCAGATCCACTGAAAGAACGCCGCCTCGTATAGTGACGTTGGTGTATCGGCGTTATTTTCCAGCAGTTTAGGTTCGCCAGTGCCATCCCATGCCAGATCAAGACGCGAATAAAGCGATGGCTGGTGAGTCAGCCATGACTGACGCACAAAACTCCAGGTGTGTTTTGGAATGCGGAATTTGGTCATCAGCTCATCGCTGGCGATCACTTTTTCCACCACTTTCAGGCACATCTGGTGCAGTTCGGCGGTGACTTCTTCCAGCTTTTCAACCTGGGCGAGGGGCAACTTGTAGTAAGCATCTTCACACCAGTACGGCTCGCCGTACATGGTGTGAAAATTGAAACCGTATTCGTGGGCTTTTTCACGCCAGTCCGGGCGCTCGGTAATACTGACTCTTTCCATCGGTATCAGCCACCCATTGAACGAGAAGAGGTGCCGGTTGCGCTACGCTGCATAGTGCTTTGTTTGGCAACAGATTCACCAAAACCGCCACGGGTAACGGTAGTAGTGGTCGCCGGTTTTGGTGCCATGGCTGTCTTCGGTACGGTCATGGTGCGGCCTGGCTGGGCTGCGCCATAGTTTTTACCCGTCGCGTCGGTATATTTACCGTAAGCCGGGCTGGCTGGGTTTTTCGAGGAGAACAGCGGCTGCTGTGCAAATCCCGCGCCGCCGCCCATCAGACGCCCCATCATGTAACCGGCCATCAGCGGCATCCAGAAACTCCCGCTGGATTGCTGGGCCTGCGCCTGGTTTTCTGGTGCCATGCCAGCCTGGGCTGGTGCCTGCTGGCACTGACCTTCACCAAATTCAGCAACACAGTCTTCACGGGTGGCGTATTTCGGCGCAGTACGTTCGGCTTCTTTCAGCGCATTGTTGTACGCGGTGGTACATTCGGCGCTTTTGCCTGGGTTTGCAGCTGAACAGTCGTCAGCATTTTGATAGAGAGACACTGTTTCATCACTCTTTTCACAGCTAGCCAGCATAAAAACAGTGGCAACCGCGAGAGCGACTGGTGTCAGATGGCGTGCGCTCCAGTTTTTGCGGAACGATGCGTGGCGTATGGATTTTGTCCGTTTCATTTTTGTCTTCCGGGACCAGTGGTAAATACCCATCAGAATAGAGGATGGCTGGTCGAAATTGAAGCGAGAAGGGGGAAGAATGCGGCAGATAACCCGTATCTTTACGTTGTCTTACGTTCAGACGGGGCCGAAGCCCCGTCGTCGTCATCAGTTACGGAAAGGGTTATGACCGTTACTGGTGGTAGTGCGTGCGGATGTTTGCTGAACGACGGGTGCCGGGCTATCAGGCGCATAACCATCAGCAATAGCATTCTGTTCCGGCGTTTGCGGGGCAACGTTTTCCGGATTAGTGGAAACCGGTTTGCTCAGCGCATTGTTCAGTGCCAGCAGATCCTGCTCGTTCAACGTACCCAGGGCTGACTTAATATTCAGCTGATTAATCAGGTAGTTATAACGCGCATTTGCCAGCTCTTGCTTAGCGTTGTACAGCGTGGTGGTTGCATCCAACACATCAACAATGGTACGCGTACCGACCGAGTAGCCCGCTTCCATCGCGTCTAATGAGCTTTGAGCGGAAACTACGGCTTGTTTGTAGGCGTTAATGCTACTGATAGATGCATTAATGTTGTTGAAGGAGGAACGTACGGTTTGCACGATGCTACGATGCGCGCTTTCCAGTTGCTCGCTGGCACCAACAAAGTTGTACTGGGCCTGTTTCACCTGCGAGTTAACCATTCCGCCCTGATAAATCGGCAGCGAGAAGCTCAGGCCCACTTTGTTCTGGCCCATATTGCTGTCGTCATACTGGGTACCAGCGGCACCACGAGTTTTCGAACCGCTATAAGAGGTGTCAGAAATCCCGGTAGAAGCCGTTAAATCCAGCGTCGGTAAGTGACCATCCTGCGCCTGGCGAATTTGCTCGCGCGCCAGGTCCTGGCTCAAGCGTGCCTGTAACAGCGACAGGTTGCGTTTTTCGGCTTCTTTCAGCAGCGCGTTAACCGGCTGTGGTTTGTCGGTTTTAAAGTTTTCGACATTCAGCGCCGCCAGTTCCGGATAGTAGTTACCGGTGATCTGGCGCAGCTGCTCTACCGCGTTATCAAGGTTATTACGTGCGGTCACTTCGTTCGCCAGCACGGTATCGTACTGCGCGCGGGCGTTCTGCACGTCGGTGATCGCTACCAGGCCCACGTTAAAACGTTGGGTGGTTTGATCTAATTGACGGTAGATCGCTTCTTTTTGTGCCTGTGTATAGGAAAGAACGTCAATAGCATTCAACACGTTGAAATAAGCGGTCGCGGTGTTGAGGATCAAGGTTTGCTGATCGGTCTGATATGTGACGTCCTGAATCCCTGCTGCTTTTTCCTGCAGCGTTAACGCACGCCATTTCGACATATCAAAAATGGATTGAGTTAACTGCAGGGACGCACTGGTCGCGTTCGAGTTGATGCCGTTCGCGTCGCGGTAGCCGTTGCTATAGGTGTAATCTGCACCTAAACCTAGCTGTGGCAGTAATGGACTGCGCGCTTCATTAATTTTTTCAAAGGCAGCATCACGATCGGCGGCAGACTTACGCAATTCCGGGTTACTAAGGCGTGCTTGCTGATAAACTTGCATCAGGTTCTCGGCCTGGCTCAACGAACTGAACCCAGAAAGGCTCAGGCCGATAAGAATGGGGAGCAATTTCTTCATTTGCATTCCTTGTGGTGAAGCAGTATTTAGCGCGATCAAACTGTAAAATTATTGCGGATTCTAGCAGAAGCCGCTACCGCAAAAGGTTGGCGTTACGTGCCATAGGGCGTTAATGTGCCTCAATTTAACACATGACTGCTCAAACGGCAGTCAAACGTCGCTGAAATTCACATTTAATTCACTATTAGTGCCAGGACATTAACAATGCTTAAGCCAGACAACCTGCCCGTTACATTTGGCAAAAACGATGTAGAAATTATTGCACGAGAAACACTTTATCGCGGCTTTTTTTCATTAGATCTTTATAGATTTCGTCATAGTCTATTCAACGGGCAAATGAGTCATGAGGTGCGGCGGGAAATTTTTGAGCGCGGTCACGCCGCAGTCTTGCTACCCTTTGACCCAGTGCGTGATGAAGTTGTGCTGATTGAGCAGATTCGAATTGCCGCGTACGACACTAGCGAAACCCCCTGGCTACTGGAGATGGTTGCCGGGATGATTGAAGAGGGTGAAAGTGTGGAAGATGTTGCCCGTCGCGAAGCGATTGAAGAGGCGGGGCTGATAGTCAAACGGACCAAACCGGTGTTAAGTTTCCTGGCAAGCCCGGGGGGCACCAGTGAGCGTTCGTCAATTATGGTGGGCGAAGTGGACGCCACGACCGCAAGCGGTATTCATGGTCTGGCTGATGAAAACGAAGATATTCGCGTTCATGTGGTAAGCCGGGAACAGGCATACCAGTGGGTAGAAGAGGGGAAAATCGACAACGCAGCGTCGGTCATCGCTTTGCAATGGCTGCAGCTGCACCACCAAGCGTTAAAAAATGAGTGGGCATAAATGAAGCGTTACACACCTGACTTTCCTGAAATGATGCGCCTGTGCGAGATGAACTTTTCACAATTGCGCCGTTTGTTACCGCGCAATGACGCACCCGGCGAAACTGTAAGCTATCAGGTGGCAAACGCACAATATCGGCTGACGACTGTGGAATCGACCCGATACACTACCCTGGTGACAATAGAACAGACTGCGCCCGCGATCAGTTACTGGAGCCTTCCGTCAATGACGGTGCGTCTGTATCATGACGCGATGGTGGCTGAAGTGTGTTCAAGCCAGCAGATTTTTCGCTTCAAAGCGCGGTATGATTATCCTAATAAAAAGTTGCATCAACGCGACGAAAAGCATCAAATTAACCAGTTTTTAGCGGACTGGTTGCGATACTGTTTAGCACATGGAGCGATGGCGATTCCGGTTTACTAGCGTCGTGAAACCTAAGGACACCATTTGGAAAGCCTGTTAACCCTTCCTCTGGCTGGTGAGGCCAGAGTCAGGATTTTACAAATTACCGATACTCACCTGTTTGCACAAAAGCACGAAGCCCTGTTAGGGGTAAACACCTGGGAAAGCTACCAGGCGGTGCTGGAGGCGATTCGTCCACATCAGCACGAATTCGACCTGATTGTCGCGACAGGTGATTTAGCGCAGGATCAATCCTCTGCGGCCTATCAGCATTTCGCTGAAGGCATCGCAAGTTTTCGTGCGCCCTGCGTCTGGCTGCCGGGCAACCACGATTTCCAGCCCGCGATGTACAGCGCGTTACAGGATGCGGGTATCTCCCCGGCGAAGCGCGTGTTTATTGGTGAGCAATGGCAAATCCTGTTGCTGGATAGCCAGGTGTTTGGCGTGCCGCACGGTGAGCTGAGCGAGTTTCAGCTTGAGTGGCTGGAACGTAAACTGGCCGATGCGCCAGAACGCCATACGTTGCTGCTGCTGCATCATCATCCGCTACCTGCGGGTTGTAGTTGGCTCGATCAACACAGTCTGCGTAACGCGGGCGAACTGGATACCGTGCTGGCGAAGTTTCCGCACGTCAAATACTTGCTGTGCGGTCATATTCATCAGGAGCTGGATCTCGACTGGAACGGTCGCCGCCTGCTGGCAACGCCGTCGACCTGTGTGCAGTTTAAGCCGCACTGTTCCAACTTTACGCTGGATACCATCGCGCCCGGCTGGCGTACTCTCGAGTTACATGCTGATGGCACGCTGACCACCGAGGTGCATCGCCTGGCGGACACACGTTTCCAACCTGATACCGCTTCAGAAGGCTACTGATGTCTACGCTTCTTTATTTACACGGTTTCAACAGCTCGCCGCGCTCTGCAAAAGCGAGCTTGTTAAAAAACTGGCTGGCGGAACATCACCCTGACGTTGAGATGATCATTCCGCAGTTGCCGCCGTATCCTTCCGACGCGGCAGAGCTGCTGGAATCCATTGTCCTGGAACATGGCGGCGATTCGCTGGGTATTGTCGGTTCGTCACTGGGGGGATATTACGCCACCTGGTTGTCACAATGTTTTATGCTGCCCGCAGTGGTGGTAAACCCGGCGGTGCGCCCGTTTGAACTGCTGACGGACTATCTCGGTCAGAACGAGAACCCCTACACCGGGCAGCAATATGTGCTAGAGTCACGCCATATTTACGATCTTAAAGTCATGCAGATTGACCCGCTGGAAGCGCCGGATTTGATCTGGCTGCTGCAACAGACGGGAGATGAAGTGCTGGATTACCGCCAGGCGGTGGCGTACTACGCTTCCTGCCGCCAGACTGTCATAGAAGGCGGCAACCACGCATTCACGGGCTTCGAAGATTATTTCAACCCGATCGTCGATTTTCTTGGTCTGCACCATCTCTGACGATCAACTCGAATTACTAACTTAAACCATGACGCAAACTTATAACGCTGATGCCATTGAGGTACTCACCGGGCTTGAGCCGGTTCGCCGCCGTCCGGGGATGTATACCGATACCACTCGCCCTAACCATTTGGGGCAAGAAGTCATTGATAACAGTGTGGATGAAGCACTGGCGGGTCACGCAAAACGCGTGGACGTTATTTTACATGCTGACCAGTCGTTAGAAGTTATTGACGATGGGCGCGGGATGCCGGTGGATATTCACCCGGAAGAGGGTGTACCGGCGGTTGAACTGATTCTTTGCCGTCTGCATGCAGGCGGTAAATTCTCTAACAAAAATTACCAGTTCTCTGGCGGCCTGCATGGCGTGGGGATTTCGGTGGTTAACGCCCTGTCGAAGCGCGTAGAAGTTAACGTGCGCCGCGATGGTCAGATTTATAACATCGCCTTTGAAAATGGCGAAAAGGTGCAGGATTTACAGGTTGTCGGCACTTGCGGTAAACGCAATACCGGAACCAGCGTCCATTTCTGGCCGGATGAAACCTTCTTCGATAGCCCGCGTTTTTCTGTTTCACGCCTGACGCATGTGCTGAAAGCCAAAGCAGTACTGTGCCCCGGCGTTGAGATTACCTTTAAAGATGAGATCAACAACACCGAACAGCGCTGGTGCTATCAGGACGGTCTGAATGATTACCTGGCGGAAGCGGTAAACGGTTTACCGACGCTGCCAGAAAAACCGTTTATCGGTAATTTCGCTGGCGATACTGAAGCGGTGGACTGGGCGCTACTGTGGCTGCCGGAAGGCGGTGAACTGCTGACCGAAAGCTACGTCAACCTGATCCCAACGATGCAGGGCGGTACCCATGTTAATGGTCTGCGTCAGGGCCTGCTGGACGCGATGCGTGAGTTCTGTGAATACCGCAACATTCTGCCGCGCGGTGTAAAGCTGTCGGCGGAAGATATCTGGGATCGCTGCGCCTATGTGCTGTCAGTAAAAATGCAGGATCCGCAGTTTGCCGGGCAGACCAAAGAGCGTCTCTCTTCGCGTCAGTGCGCGGCATTCGTTTCTGGCGTGGTGAAAGATGCCTTTATCCTGTGGCTGAACCAGAACGTTCAGGCGGCGGAGTTGCTGGCAGAGATGGCGATTTCCAGCGCCCAGCGTCGTATGCGTGCGGCTAAAAAAGTGGTGCGTAAAAAGCTGACCAGCGGTCCGGCGCTGCCTGGCAAACTGGCTGACTGTACCGCGCAGGACCTTAACCGCACCGAACTGTTTCTTGTGGAAGGTGACTCCGCAGGCGGATCTGCCAAGCAGGCGCGCGATCGCGAATATCAGGCGATCATGCCACTGAAAGGTAAGATCCTTAACACCTGGGAAGTCTCTTCCGACGAAGTGCTGGCTTCGCAGGAAGTGCACGATATTTCGGTAGCGATCGGTATCGATCCTGACAGCGACGATTTGAGCCAGCTTCGTTACGGCAAGATCTGTATCCTGGCGGATGCTGACTCCGATGGTCTGCACATTGCCACGCTGCTCTGCGCTTTGTTTGTAAAACACTTCCGCGCGTTGGTGAAACACGGTCACGTTTACGTCGCACTGCCACCGCTCTACCGTATTGATCTCGGGAAAGAGGTTTATTACGCGCTGACGGAAGAAGAGAAAGAGGGCGTACTTGAGCAATTAAAACGCAAGAAAGGCAAGCCGAACGTCCAGCGTTTTAAAGGTCTGGGGGAAATGAACCCGATGCAATTGCGCGAAACCACGCTTGATCCGAACACTCGCCGTCTGGTGCAGTTGACTATCGATGATGAAGACGATCAGCGTACTGACGCGATGATGGACATGCTACTGGCGAAGAAACGCTCGGAAGATCGCCGCAACTGGTTGCAAGAGAAAGGCGACATGGCGGAGATTGAGGTTTAAAGGAAAGAACATTGCCCGGTCAGGATGGCCGGGCAAACAAGGCAGGATTAAATCCCTGGCTGCAGAATACGAATATTCATCTCCAGCACGTCACCTTTTACGGCTTCGCTGTACGCCTTCATGTGCGGGGTTTGCAGATGCGCTTCAAGGTGCGCGATGCTTTCCCACTGCTCAATCATCACGATAGAATCCGGTGCCATAGACTGGAAACTCACGCCAGCAGCGCAATCCACCATTGGCGCATAGCCGTGGCAACCTTCTTCTTTCAGTACGGTTGGAACGATTTTAGCAAACTGATCCAATACCGCCTGACGGTGATGTTGACCAGGACGAGTACGGATTTCTGCGATTACGGTAAGCATGGTTAACTCCTTCTAAAGCCTGAGCTCTAGTTAACCAAAAATTTCCACAAGATGCTTGCGATATTCTTCAGTATAGCGGGGAACATCAGGCATTTTTATCACGTCATTAGCGATAAATGTCGGCAGCGGTTCCATGCCAAGGAATTGGTTTGCTTTATGGAACGGCAGATACACACCGTCGACGCCAACGCCGTGGAAGAATTGATCTTTTTCGGTGAAGGCTTCCATTGGTGCGTTCCAGGTCAGAGAAAGCATATATTTTTTGCCCTGTACCAGGCCGCCGGAACCGTATTTTTTTGACGGATCTTTGCGGGTACGGCCATCGCTGGCATACAGCGTCCCGTGACCTTCGGTGAATACATCATCAATGTATTTTTTCACTGTCCACGGCGCGCCCATCCACCAGCCTGGCATCTGCCAGATCACCACATCAGCCCAGAGAAAGTTTTGTACTTCCGCTTTGACATCGTAGTCGCTGTCGGCGCGAACGATGCGAACATCATGCCCGAGGTCGCGCAGTGTGCCATCCGCGACTTCGGTCAGGGTGTCATTCAGTTGACCATTGGAGTGGGCGAATTTTTTCGCGCCGTTGATAATCAGAATGTTGCTCATTTTTTAACCTCAAGGTGAGACGTTTGCCGACTATAGTACGTCACAGAGCGGTACGGTGAAATTAGCAAAATGTGCAAAGTCTTTTGCGAATTTAGCAAAAGTCTTACCCTTACCAGCTTACTTTCGCCTCAAATCCACCTTGTTCCGCATTCCCAAACTCAACATTCATGCCATGCAGCTTGGCGATTCGCTGGACAATCGATAGCCCAAGTCCACTGCCGGTAGCGGTTTGTCCGGAGGGGCGATAGAAGCGTTCGCCAATTCGCGCCAGTGCCTCTGGTGTCACACCGGGGCCGTTATCCCTCACGATGAAATTATCGGCATTCAGCGTGACGTCCACCACGCTGCCCTGTGGACTGTAACGCACGGCGTTATCCAGCAAATTTCGCACCAACAAACTTAGCAATAGCGGTTGTCCGGTGCGTTTGATGCCCTGGACATTGAGTGTCAGTCGCACGTCAATTTTCGCCTGCTGCGCCGTGTGGTAAATATCCATCACCGACGATTGCAGGAGATCTTCAAGCGGGATCTCCGCGACGTCCTGAAGGTTATCCAGTGAGTCCAGCCGCGATAGCGTGAGCAGTTGATCAACCAGACGAGTAGCGCGATCGATCCCGGAATGTAATTGGAGCAGTGCTTTTTTCCGTGCCTGCGGATCATCGTCAGAGAGCTGCGCAACTTCGGTTTGCACTTTCAGCGCTGTTAACGGGCTACGTAGTTCGTGAGCTGCATCGGAGGTAAAGCGTCGTTCTCGAACCATCATCGCATGTGTGCGGGCGAACAGTTGATTTAGCGACTCAACCAGTGGTCGCACTTCGCTGGGTACGCCAGTCGCGTTTAGTGGTTTTTCCGAGTCAGGGTCACGCATACGTAGTGCCAGCGCCAGTTTGTTCAGCGGCGCGAGTTCACGACCCAGTAGTACCATCATGATGATTAACATAATCGGCAGTGCGACCAGCCACGGGATCAATTGCCCGGCAACAATCGCCAGCGCCATGTCTTCACGGTATTCCCATTCCTGGCCAACAACGATGCGATATTTGCCATCAGGTGAGGTCATCCAGACAAAACGCCAAGGATCGTCTTCACCGACCAGTTGCCCGTCAGCAAAACCTTCCCGTTGATAGCTATAGGGAATATCTTCTCCGTTATCGCTATCATTAAGGACCATTCTGCCGTCGTGGGTAAAGATGGCAAAGGTCAGCGCATCGTCATCAACATGACCGTGTTTTAATTTATTTGGCGTCTGTGCCATGCGATCCGCCGCGTTGATTTCGTTGAGATCGAGCGTACTTAACCGCTTGGCAAACAGCATCAGTTGGGTGTCGAACAATTCATCGACGTTATCCGTTGTTTGTTTCCAGGCGACAAAGCTGGAAAGCAGCCAGGTCACCGAGGCCAGAATTAAAAAGATTAGCGTCAGCCTGACGCGCAGACTAAGACGTTGGGTAAATTTCATTTCTCACCTAATGTGTAGCCAATACCATGCACGGTACGAATAAAATCACTACCGAGTTTGCGTCGCAGATGATGCACATGCACTTCAACGGCATTACTGGTGACCTCTTCGTCCCAGGTATACAGTTTCTCTTCAATCAGTTTGCGCGGCAGTACCCGACCAGCGTTACGCATCAGTAATTCCAGCAGGGCAAATTCTTTTGGTTTCAGTGTTAAGGGTTCGCTAGCCAGCGTGGCGATACGTTTGCCGGGGTCGAGCATGACGTTACCGTGGCGCAGCTCGTTGCTGGCCTGGCCGTTGGTTCGGCGCATCAGAGCCTCCAGCCTGGCGGCGACTTCTATCAACGCAAAAGGTTTACACAGATAATCGTCAGCTCCCAGACGCAGCCCTTCTACACGTTCCGCTAACGCATCACGCGCGGTCAGGATCAGTACCGGCTCACGCTGACCTTTCTCTCGCCATTCGCGCAAAATATCGCGACCATCCATGCCTGGTAAGGTTAAATCCAGGATCACCGCATCATAAGGTGCGCTATAAAGCGCCTCTTTTCCCTGACGACCTTGTGTAAACCAGTCGACACTAAAACCCATTTTACTAAGGCCAGTTTTGATGCCGTCGCCAATCAGCATGTCATCTTCTATCAGTAAAATTCGCATTTTTTCATCCCTGCGATAACCGTATTTGCTGCCAGTAAACCGTGTTGTAACGCGCTCTGTACAGCATTAAATTTTATTTTTTTCCCTTAAGAAGTTGTTAAGGACTATCTTGTTAAATGCTCGGAAACAGACATTAAAGGGAGTAATAAACATGAAAAAATTCGCAGCAGTAATCGCAGTAATGGCCCTGTGCAGTGCACCGGTGATGGCAGCAGAGCAGGGCGGTTTTTCTGGCCCATCGGCAACGCAAAGTCAGGCCGGAGGATTCCAGGGGCCGAACGGCAGCGTAACGACTGTAGAAAGCGCAAAATCCCTGCGTGACGACACCTGGGTAACCCTGCGCGGCAATATCGTTGAACGCATCTCTGACGATCTCTACGTGTTTAAAGATGCCAGCGGTACTATCAATGTTGATATCGACCACAAACGCTGGAACGGTGTGACGGTGACGCCGAAAGATACGGTTGAGATTCAGGGGGAAGTCGATAAAGACTGGAATTCTGTTGAAATTGACGTCAAACAGATCCGCAAAGTAAATCCGTAATTGTTACCGCTCCCGGGACGCGTTCCCGGGAATAATTTCGCAGGGAGGCAAAATGACAAACCTGACACTGGATGTAAACATTATCGATTTCCCATCAATCCCTGTGGCGATGTTGCCGCACCGCTGTAGCCCTGAGTTGCTCAACTACAGTGTGGCGAAATTTATCATGTGGCGTAAAGAGACGGGGCTTTCTCCTGTTAACCAAAGCCAGACTTTTGGCGTCGCCTGGGACGACCCTGCCACCACCGCACCGAAAGCGTTTCGCTTTGATATCTGCGGCAGCGTTAGCGAACCGATTCCCGATAATCGTTATGGTGTGAGCAATGGTGAACTTACCGGTGGACGTTATGCCGTGGCCCGCCACGTTGGCGAGCTGGACGATATTTCACACACGGTATGGGGCATCATTCGCCACTGGCTGCCTGCAAGCGGCGAGAAAATGCGTAAAGCACCGATTCTGTTTCACTACACCAATCTTGCCGAAGGTATGACAGAACAGCGACTGGAAACGGATGTTTATGTGCCGTTAGCGTGATGGGGAATCTTTACCGGAGTGTGAGCCAAATCACTCGCGATAAGTTTGAGCGAACAATGCCACAGGCGTATTGTTGTTGGGCTTATAATTTCTCCGGTAAGGAATACCATGTATACGCGAAATTTATTATCCGGTGCGCCGTAAGCCGTCTCGGGGGTATCCATGAGCAAGCCGCACTTATGGCAGGAGGCGCGGGGCACTGGTGGAGACACAGCTAAACTGGGCTGAACCGTATACTTACAGTCGACTACTTTGATGCTTTAGGCTTCCCTGGACTCGCATAACCTCAACTTCTCGAATCGCCCGGAGCGGACCCCCATGCCGAGTGGTGTGGCATGGGCGCAACCTTGTGCTGCCCTCTATGCCGATCAAGTCTACAGCAAAGAGTTGTATATCAAGGCACATTGATGCCTTTATCGCCGTCGGAGCACGTCCGGCGGCGCTATTCACGCTGATCTCCTGTGACTCGACGCGGCAGATAATGTAGTATCTCCGGCAATATTGCCCCTTTGAAGGCTGGCGAATAAGTTGAGGAATCAGAATTAATGAGCGATATGGCAGAGCGCCTTGCGCTACATGAATTTACGGAAAACGCCTACTTAAACTACTCCATGTACGTGATCATGGACCGTGCGTTGCCGTTTATTGGCGATGGTCTTAAACCTGTTCAGCGCCGCATTGTGTATGCGATGTCTGAACTGGGCCTGAATGCCAGCGCCAAATTTAAAAAATCGGCCCGTACCGTCGGTGACGTACTGGGTAAATACCATCCGCACGGCGATAGCGCCTGTTATGAAGCGATGGTCCTGATGGCGCAGCCGTTCTCTTACCGTTATCCGCTGGTTGATGGTCAGGGGAACTGGGGCGCGCCGGACGATCCGAAATCGTTCGCGGCAATGCGTTACACCGAATCCCGGTTGTCGAAATATTCCGAGCTGCTATTGAGCGAGCTGGGGCAGGGGACGGCTGACTGGGTGCCAAACTTCGACGGCACTTTGCAGGAGCCGAAAATGCTGCCTGCCCGTCTGCCAAACATTTTGCTTAACGGCACCACCGGTATTGCCGTCGGCATGGCGACCGATATTCCACCGCATAACCTGCGTGAAGTAGCTCAGGCGGCAATCGCATTAATCGACCAGCCGAAAACCACGCTCGATCAGCTGCTGGATATCGTGCAGGGGCCGGATTATCCGACTGAAGCGGAAATTATCACTTCGCGCGCCGAGATCCGTAAAATCTACGAGAACGGACGTGGTTCAGTGCGTATGCGCGCGGTGTGGAAGAAAGAAGATGGCGCGGTGGTTATCAGCGCATTGCCGCATCAGGTTTCAGGTGCGCGCGTACTGGAGCAAATTGCTGCGCAAATGCGCAACAAAAAGCTGCCGATGGTTGACGATCTGCGCGATGAATCTGACCACGAGAACCCGACCCGTCTGGTGATTGTGCCGCGTTCCAACCGCGTGGATATGGATCAGGTGATGAACCACCTCTTCGCTACCACCGATCTGGAAAAGAGCTATCGCATTAACCTCAATATGATCGGTCTGGATGGTCGTCCGGCGGTGAAAAACCTGCTGGAAATCCTCTCCGAATGGCTGGTGTTCCGTCGCGATACCGTGCGCCGCCGACTGAACTATCGTCTGGAGAAAGTCCTCAAGCGCCTGCATATCCTGGAAGGTTTGCTGGTGGCGTTTCTCAACATCGACGAAGTGATTGAGATCATTCGTAACGAAGATGAACCGAAACCGGCGCTGATGTCGCGGTTTGGCCTTACGGAAACCCAGGCGGAAGCGATCCTCGAACTGAAACTGCGTCATCTTGCCAAACTGGAAGAGATGAAGATTCGCGGTGAGCAGAGTGAGCTGGAAAAAGAGCGCGACCAGTTGCAGGGCATTTTGGTTTCCGAGCGTAAAATGAATAACCTGCTGAAGAAAGAACTGCAGGCAGACGCGCAAGCCTACGGTGACGATCGTCGTTCGCCGTTGCAGGAACGCGAAGAAGCGAAAGCGATGAGCGAGCACGACATGCTGCCGTCTGAACCTGTCACCATTGTGCTGTCGCAGATGGGCTGGGTACGCAGCGCTAAAGGCCATGATATCGACGCGCCGGGCCTGAATTATAAAGCGGGTGATAGCTTCAAAGCGGCGGTGAAAGGTAAGAGCAACCAACCGGTAGTGTTTGTTGATTCCACCGGTCGTAGCTATGCCATCGACCCGATTACGCTGCCGTCGGCGCGTGGTCAGGGCGAACCACTCACCGGCAAATTAACGTTGCCGCCTGGGGCGACCGTTGACCATATGCTGATGGAAAGCGACGATCAGAAACTGCTGATGGCTTCCGATGCGGGTTACGGTTTCGTCTGCACCTTTAACGATCTGGTGGCGCGTAACCGTGCAGGTAAGGCTTTGATCACCTTACCGGAAAATGCCCATGTTATGCCGCCGGTGGTGATTGAAGATGCTTCCGATATGCTGCTGGCAATCACTCAGGCAGGCCGTATGTTGATGTTCCCGGTAAGCGATCTGCCGCAGCTGTCGAAGGGCAAAGGCAACAAGATTATCAACATTCCATCGGCAGAAGCCGCGCGTGGAGAAGATGGTCTGGCGCAATTGTACGTTCTGCCGCCGCAAAGCACGCTGACCATTCATGTTGGGAAACGCAAAATTAAACTGCGCCCGGAAGAGTTACAGAAAGTCACTGGCGAACGTGGACGCCGCGGTACGTTGATGCGCGGTTTGCAGCGTATCGATCGTGTTGAGATCGACTCTCCTCGCCGTGCCAGCAGCGGTGATAGCGAAGAGTAATATGCCGGGGAGGGCCTGTTTCCTCCCGCTTGCAAGGAACGCCGGATGAAACGTTAAGTCGTCATCCGGCAGCGTATTCAACCCCCGGAAACGATAAAAATTCCCTTGAAACCGTTGTTTATTCATGCGTTGCGATTAACAATACGCTTTTCCAGAGAGCGGCTTTTAACAATGCCCTAACCTGATTTCAGGTGACGTACAATGCCAGTCTCTCAGACCTTCAGAGGTTGTTATGCTATATATCTTTCGTCTTATTATTACCGTGATTTACAGCATCTTAGTCTGTGTATTCGGCTCCATTTACTGCCTTTTCAGCCCGCGTAACCCGAAACATGTGGCCACCTTTGGGCATATGTTTGGCCGTCTTGCGCCGCTGTTCGGCCTGAAAGTTGAGTGCCGCAAACCTGCAGATGCTGAAAGCTACGGCAATGCTATCTATATCGCTAACCACCAGAACAACTATGACATGGTGACAGCATCGAACATTGTGCAACCGCCGACGGTGACGGTAGGTAAAAAGAGCTTGCTGTGGATCCCCTTCTTCGGGCAGTTGTACTGGTTAACCGGCAACTTATTGATCGACAGAAACAATCGCACTAAAGCTCACGGCACCATTGCGGAAGTCGTGAATCATTTCAAAAAACGCCGTATTTCCATCTGGATGTTCCCGGAAGGAACCCGCAGCCGTGGTCGCGGCCTGCTACCGTTCAAGACTGGAGCATTTCACGCGGCAATTGCGGCGGGCGTCCCGATTATTCCCGTGTGCGTCTCTACAACTTCGAATAAGATTAATCTTAATCGACTGCACAACGGTCTGGTGATTGTCGAAATGCTGCCGCCAATTGACGTCAGTCAGTATGGCAAAGATCAGGTTCGTGAGCTGGCTGCCCATTGTCGTTCGATAATGGAACAAAAAATCGCCGAGCTCGATAAAGAAGTCGCAGAACGCGAAGCCGCCGGAAAAGTTTAAGTCGGCAATCTGTATTTTTGCGGGGAACACTTTCCTGCACGGTATTACTTTAGCCAGTTTTACATGGAGCAAATATGTCACTCAGTCGGCGTCAGTTCATTCAGGCATCGGGGATTGCACTTTGTGCCGGCGCTGTTCCCCTGAAGGCCAGCGCAGCCGGGCAACAGCAACCGCTACCCGTTCCGCCGCTACTTGAATCTCGCCGTGGGCAACCGCTGTTTATGACTGTACAACGTGCGCACTGGTCATTTACGCCAGGGACACGCGCGTCGGTCTGGGGAATCAATGGTCGTTACCTGGGGCCGACTATCCGCGTCTGGAAGGGCGACGATGTTAAGCTTATTTACAGCAACCGCCTGACAGAAAATGTCTCAATGACGGTGGCCGGGCTACAGGTACCAGGCCCGCTGATGGGCGGTCCGGCACGGATGATGTCGCCAAACGCTGACTGGGCACCCGTACTGCCCATTCGCCAGAACGCAGCTACTCTGTGGTATCACGCCAATACTCCCAACCGCACGGCTCAGCAGGTCTATAACGGCCTTGCCGGAATGTGGCTGGTGGAAGATGAAGTCAGCAAGTCGCTGCCTATCCCCAACCATTATGGTGTGGATGATTTTCCGGTCATTATCCAGGATAAACGGCTGGATAACTTTGGTACGCCAGAATACAACGAACCGGGAAGCGGCGGCTTTGTTGGTGATACGCTGCTGGTTAACGGTGTACAAAGCCCGTACGTTGAAGTCTCGCGTGGCTGGGTGCGCTTGCGACTGCTGAACGCGTCGAACTCTCGTCGCTATCAACTACAGATGAGCGATAGTCGCCCGTTACATGTGATTTCTGGCGATCAGGGATTCCTGCCTGCTCCTGTATCGGTGAAGCAACTTTCGTTGGCACCGGGCGAGCGCCGCGAGATTCTGGTGGATATGAGCAACGGTGATGAAGTGTCGATCACCTGTGGCGAAGCGGCGAGCATTGTTGATCGTATTCGTGGCTTCTTTGAGCCATCCAGCATTCTGGTTTCTACCCTGGTGCTAACGCTGCGCCCAACCGGCCTTCTGCCGCTGGTCACAGACAGTCTTCCGATGCGCTTGCTGCCAACTGAAATCATGGCCGGTTCGCCGATTCGCAGTCGCGATATCAGTCTGGGTGATGACCCGGGTATTAATGGACAACTGTGGGACGTCAACCGTATTGATGTCACCGCGCAGCAAGGAACGTGGGAACGCTGGACGGTACGCGCGGACGAGCCGCAAGCGTTCCATATTGAAGGCGTGATGTTCCAGATCCGTAACGTGAATGGTGCGATGCCGTTCCCGGAAGACAGAGGCTGGAAAGATACCGTTTGGGTTGACGGACAAGTGGAGCTGCTTGTTTATTTCGGTCAGCCTTCCTGGGCGCACTTCCCGTTCTACTTCAACAGTCAGACGCTGGAAATGGCGGACCGTGGCTCGATTGGGCAACTGTTAGTCAATCCGGTACCGTAATCTTCATACTCGCCCGAGGAGGGCGAGTATGGAATACTTTTCGATTTCTCTTTCGTTCCGGCTTATAATCCCCGGCCTTTGATTATTTTTTTATCATTTCTGGAAGCAAAATGAGCTCTATCTCCCTGATCCAACCGGATCGCGACCTGTTCTCCTGGCCGCAGTACTGGGCCGCCTGTTTTGGACCGGCACCGTTTTTGCCGATGTCTAGTGAAGAGATGGATCAACTTGGCTGGGATAGCTGCGACATCATTTTGGTTACTGGCGACGCGTATGTCGATCACCCAAGCTTCGGGATGGCGATTTGCGGTCGTATGCTGGAAGCGCAGGGCTTTCGCGTCGGGATCATCGCCCAGCCGGACTGGAGCAGCAAAGACGACTTTATGCGTCTGGGTAAACCGAATCTGTTTTTCGGTGTTACTGCTGGCAACATGGATTCGATGATCAACCGTTATACCGCCGATCGCCGTTTACGTCATGACGATGCCTACACGCCGGATAACGTCGCGGGTAAGCGCCCGGATCGCGCCACACTGGTTTATACCCAGCGTTGTAAAGAGGCGTGGAAAGATGTACCGGTGATCCTCGGCGGTATTGAGGCTAGTCTGCGTCGTACCGCACATTATGATTACTGGTCCGATACCGTGCGCCGTTCCGTGCTGGTGGATTCGAAAGCCGACATGCTGATGTTTGGTAACGGTGAGCGTCCGCTGGTGGAGGTGGCGCACCGTCTGGCGATGGGCGAGCCGATTAGTGAAATCCGCGATGTGCGTAATACCGCGATTATCGTGAAAGAGGCCCTGCCTGGCTGGAGCGGCGTGGATTCCACCCGTCTTGATACCCCTGGAAAAATCGACCCAATCCCGCATCCGTATGGTGAAGATTTGCCGTGCGCGGATAACAAACCGGTGGCACCGAAAAAGCAGGAAGCCAAAGCCGTAACCGTGCAGCCACCGCGCCCGAAACCGTGGGAAAAAACCTACGTGTTGCTGCCTTCTTTCGAGAAAGTGAAGGGCGATAAAGTGCTGTACGCCCATGCTTCGCGTATTCTGCACCACGAAACCAACCCAGGCTGTGCCCGCGCATTGATGCAAAAACACGGCGACCGCTATGTGTGGATCAACCCGCCTGCTATTCCGCTTTCTACCGAAGAGATGGACAGCGTTTTTGCGCTGCCATACAAGCGCGTGCTACATCCGGCCTATGGCAATGTCCGTATTCCGGCTTACGAAATGATCCGTTTTTCGGTCAACATTATGCGTGGCTGCTTTGGCGGCTGCTCTTTCTGTTCTATCACCGAGCACGAAGGGCGCATTATTCAGAGCCGTTCCGAAGATTCGATCATTAATGAGATCGAAGCGATCCGCGACACCGTTCCAGGTTTTACGGGCGTAATTTCCGATCTCGGTGGGCCAACTGCCAACATGTATATGTTGCGCTGCAAATCGCCACGCGCTGAGCAAACCTGCCGCCGTTTGTCGTGCGTTTATCCGGATATTTGTCCGCACATGGACACGAACCACGAACCAACGATCAACCTCTATCGCCGTGCGCGTGATCTGAAAGGCATTAAAAAGATCCTGATTGCCTCTGGTGTGCGTTATGACATCGCCGTGGAAGATCCGCGCTATATCAAAGAACTGGCGACCCATCACGTCGGCGGTTATCTGAAGATTGCCCCGGAACATACCGAAGAAGGGCCGTTATCGAAGATGATGAAGCCGGGCATGGGCAGCTATGACCGCTTTAAAGAGCTGTTCGATACTTACTCAAAACAGGCAGGTAAAGAGCAGTATCTGATCCCCTATTTCATCTCCGCGCACCCCGGTACGCGTGATGAAGATATGGTGAATCTGGCGCTGTGGCTGAAAAAGCATCGTTTCCGTCTCGACCAGGTACAGAACTTCTACCCATCGCCGCTGGCGAACTCAACCACCATGTATTACACCGGGAAAAAACCGCTGGCGAAGATTGGTTATAAGAGTGAAGACGTCTTCGTACCGAAGGGCGACAAGCAGCGTCGTTTGCATAAAGCGTTGTTGCGTTACCACGATCCGGCAAACTGGCCGTTAATCCGCCAGGCGCTGGAAGCGATGGGTAAAAAGCATCTGATTGGTAGCCGTCGCGATTGCTTAGTGCCTGCGCCAACCATTGAAGAGATGCGTGAAGCTCGTCGCCAGAACCGCAATACCCGTCCGGCGTTGACGAAACATACGCCGATGGCGACCCAGCGTCAGACGCCTGCTACGGCAAAAAAAGCGTCGTCTACGCAATCTCGTCCGGTGAATGCTGGTGCGAAGAAACGGCCTAAAGCGGCGGTTGGACGTTAAATTCGCTGTTCCCGGTAGCAGAATTGCTACCGGGGATATTACATCAGAATCTATCTCATTAGGCATTTATTTATATGCCGAAATGGGTAATGCTGCCAACTTACTGATTTAGTGTATGATGGTGATTTTAAGGTGCTTGCGTGGCTTCCATTTCCATCAGATGTCCTTCCTGCTCCGCTACTGAAGGCGTGGTGCGTAACGGCAAAAGCACTGCCGGACATCAGCGCTATCTCTGCTCTCATTGCCGTAAAACATGGCAACTACAGTTCACTTACACCGCCTCTCAGCCCGGTACGCACCAGAAA
>NZ_MIIV01000387.1:0-498 GCF_001743015.1 Shigella sp. FC1567 | reverse complement strand
CAGAACAAATCGAAATACGTAAGCTGAGGAAAAAGCTACAACGCATTGAAATGGAGAATGAAATATTAAAAAAGGCTACCGCGCTCTTGATGTCAGACTCCCTGAACAGTTCTCGATAATCGGGAAACTCAGAGCGCATTATCCTGTGGTTGAACCGCCCCGGGTTTCCTGGAGAGTGTTTTATCTGTGAACTCAGGCTGCCAGATCATCGTTTCCGATGGAAGCATAATAAGCTTTTTCTGCTTCTGCCGGAGGGATGTGGCCCAGCCTTTCCAGCAATCGTCGATTATTATACCAGTCCACCCACGTGAGTGTGGCCAGTTCCACTTCTGCACGGTTTTTCCAGCTCTTACGGTGTATTACCTCCGCTTTGTAAAGACCATTGATGCTCTCCGCCATCGCGTTGTCATACGAGTCGCCTGTACTTCCTGTTGATGCCAGTAATCCGGCTTCCTTAAGCCGCTGTGTGTAGGCCAGCGATACATACTGAGAACCTTT
>NZ_MIIV01000386.1:0-506 GCF_001743015.1 Shigella sp. FC1567 | reverse complement strand
AGTCACTGTCGTTCTCAAAATCGGTGGAGCTGCATGACAAGGTCATCGGGCATTATCTGAACATAAAACACTATCAGTAAGTTGGAGTCATTACCCGCGGTAATTCTACGCAAAGTTGAAAAAATTTATGACAATGGATTCAAACCTGTTCACGGCATTGATCTCGATATAAACGATGGTGAATTCATGGTTTTTGTTGGACCATCTGGGTGTGCCAAATCAACTACATTACGCATGATTGCAGGTCTTGAAGACGTATCAGGTGGTGAAATTTACATTAGCGACCGCCTTGTTAATACCCTTCCGCCTAAAGATCGCAGCATTGCAATGGTGTTCCAGAACTAGGTAATGACTCCAACTTACTGATAGTGTTTTATGTTCAGATAATGCCCGATGACCTTGTCATACAGCTCCACCGATTTTGAGAACGACAGTGACTTCCGTCCCAGCCTTGCCAGATGTTGTCTCAGATTCAGATTATGTCGCTCAATGCGCTGAGTGTAACG
>NZ_MIIV01000385.1:0-510 GCF_001743015.1 Shigella sp. FC1567 | reverse complement strand
GATGATGCCATTCTCTGCCAGCTCCGTCTGGAGCCGCCGGGTTCCATATGTTTCGCGAGTGCGGATATGTGCCACCTTAATCTCCAGTTTTAGCCGCTCATCACTTTGTTTTCTGTCTGAGGGTTCATGCTGTACCCAGTTGTAATAACCGCTCCTGGATACACCAAATGGATTTGCCCCTATATTTCCAGACATCTGTTATCACTTAACCCATTACAAGCCCGCTGCCGCAGATATTCCCGTGGCGAGCGATAACCCAGCGCACTATGCGGATGCCATTCGTTATAATGCTCGAACGCCTCTGCAAGGTTCTTTGCTGCCGTTAACCCGTCTGGTTTGGGCATGATACTGATGTAGTCACGCTTTATCGTTTTCACGAAGCTCTCTGCTATTCCGTTACTCTCCGGACTCCGCACCGCCGTGTTCTTCGGTTCAAGTCCCAACATCCGGGCGAACTGGCGTGTTTCATTAGCCCGGTAGCATGAACCATTATCCGTCAGCCACTCCACT
>NZ_MIIV01000384.1:0-518 GCF_001743015.1 Shigella sp. FC1567 | reverse complement strand
CGGGTAAATCGCGCCATGGTGCACCGGAACATAACACCCAGAACATGCCATTGATGATTTTACGGTGCTCAGCCCATGGGCGTCCGGCCCGTGGTGTGGCGGGTTCAGGAGGTAACAGAGGCTTGATGATGGTCCATGCCTCATCGGGAAGGTCGTAGCGAGCCATAGTTCACGTATAGGAAATTGAAAAACCAGACGATACCGCTGTCCGCGCCTTATGCCACGTGAGCTTTTCTGCTTTTCCCTCCACTCCGGTGTTTTCTCTCTCTGCATGGTCGGTTTTTATACAGTAACAGGCTGTTTTTTATACTTGCACCGATTCCCGGGCACACTTAGCCTGTGTCAGGCCGGCATATACCTCAGCAGACTGATATCCCGCGCGTTTTTCTTCAGCCCCTCCACATTCAGTCCCGCGATGGCCCGGCGGTATACCATCCGGCCGCCACACAGCACGCATTCGAACGGGTCACGACTCAGGAACTGTTTCACCATTTGTGCATAGCACACTTTCGCCACTG
>NZ_MIIV01000383.1:0-525 GCF_001743015.1 Shigella sp. FC1567 | reverse complement strand
CTGGCGAGACGACGCTGCGACGTTCTGTTCGCCATGATGCGCGACGGGACTTTTTATACCCCGCAGGGGTCATAACATGCTTGACAACTTAATAGGGGCCCCCCCCGCGAGCCGCTATGAACCAACAGTTGCAGATGTTGTGCATCCAGACCTGCTAGTGCAAACAGTTCAGCGTTGATGATTTGATCAACTTGTTGCAGTTCAGCGAAATGATTGCCGCCACCGATAGAGCCAAGCGAGCTGCACCACGGATGCTGTGCAAATGCTGACGGCAGGTTTTCCTCCAGCCAGCTTTCTTCAGCAACGTCATCCAGATCTGATAATCGCTTTTCAAACTTATCGGCGTTGTATTTGCGAGCGAGAATATCTGTTTGCCATAGCGCCATACCGCAGCCGATATCATTGCCGACCAGTGCCGGATAAAAAGTAAGCGTCAACGGAGCACCGTATTGACGCTTATTTATTGGTGAGTGCTACGTTCCATGGCAGGAGTTCGTCAACACGGTTGGAAGGCCATTCCGGCAG
>NZ_MIIV01000382.1:0-534 GCF_001743015.1 Shigella sp. FC1567 | reverse complement strand
CTCAATTCATCTTCACTTCATCCCTGAAATGTTTGCAATGAAGAGTGCATTCCGGTTTTTCAACAGCTGTTACAGTCGTTTCATGAGTGCTCTGGATGATGCTTCCAGCTCGGGTTGCCAATATTTACTTGTGGAAGAGATAAAGACAAAAATGGCCGCAGGCTGTTACCCCTGCGGCCGGTTTCGGGCGCATATTGCCATCACGGCAGCCTGACGCCCGTTTTCACCTTACTTCCGGTTACGCCACCAGCTGACAATCGCTGCGGTAATAATCCCCGCCAGGATCGGTGCTGCCAGGTCGTGCCAGAAAGTCATGGCAAACTGCGCGAGCGTCATATAGCCGCCTTGTTGTAATGACAACATTTTGCGGCTATTCTTGAAGTGTCTGGTTTCAAGATTAGCCCCCGTTTTGTTGTCAGGTTTTACCTCTCAACGTGCGGGGGTTTTCTCTTTCCAGCAACCAATGCCACCAGGGATAAAGCCCCCGCAACATTGCGCCTCACCGGATAATTCCGGCTTGGTGTGGATACTACG
>NZ_MIIV01000381.1:0-535 GCF_001743015.1 Shigella sp. FC1567 | reverse complement strand
ATCCGGCCGCCACACAGCACGCATTCGAACGGGTCACGACTCAGGAACTGTTTCACCATTTGTGCATAGCACACTTTCGCCACTGGTTCCGGTTTATCCATCCCCAGAGCACGGTACACCTGCGGCAGCTTCTCTCCACACACCCGGTTGGCAAGGAACCCGAAGTACCTCACCATCTTAAAAAACTTCTCCGGGATGTGTAATGCCAGTCAGTTAAGCAACTGACTGGCTCTTTTTCGGGGCTGTGGGGTATTTCCAGGGCCTCTCCTTTACCACTCTCGGGAAGGCCCTTCCCCTTCTCGTCGGTAATTTCACAAGTTGTCCCATACTTGCAAGATCGCGCATCAGCTCCGGTATACGTCCCGGTGAAGCGCCCTGCAATGTCATCAGCATTCTCATCACCATTCCGCATGATTCTGAGAAACTCAGTTGATTCGGCCAGTAACCTTTCAGATGTTCCGCCATTTTAATCATCTGATATCTCACCAGATTATAAGCCAGTAAGACACCCCACAGCTCTTGCTCCACAAGCTCC
>NZ_MIIV01000380.1:0-535 GCF_001743015.1 Shigella sp. FC1567 | reverse complement strand
GTAAACGGACAGGTAATTCCGTTAAATTACGGAAACTTCGATGCCCGCTATAAACATCGAACTGAGGGGGTACAGGATGTGCGGTATGGTTATGAAATGTATTACAACCCTGGCAGCAACACCGTTTCATGGACGTTTCGCTCACCTTCGGGACACGGGTTGTCAGGGATATCGATATCGGATACCGGCCGTAACTCAGCGGATAACGTCAACGGTGTGTATTACCGACCGCTGCAAAAACTGATTAATGGCATCTGGTATAACGTAGCGAGTATTTAACAATGTTGCATTTAAAAAATATTACGGCAGGTAATCCGAAAACCGCGGAACAATATCAGCTGACAAAACAGTATGATGTCACCTGGCTTTTTTCGGAAGACGGCAAAAACTGGTATGAAGAACAGAAGAACTTTGCCAGTGACACCATAAAAATGGTTTACACCGGAGACGGGCGCGTGGTGTGGGTCGGTAAGGATGTGACAGGCATTGAACCCCGTAACGCCAGTGTTATTGAAGTTCCTGATATTACCGCCAA
>NZ_MIIV01000379.1:0-536 GCF_001743015.1 Shigella sp. FC1567 | reverse complement strand
CTTTCTGTTCCATAACAGGTGTCCACTAGTTGAAAAGGTGGGCACCTACGTTACCAATACAGGCTTAATGGCTACATACGGCGGTCAGTTTACGCTTACCTGGCTGCTGCCAGGTTTTACCATCATCATTAAGCAAATTGATGCCATCCCAACGTGTTAATGTATCCACCAACTGACGGCGCGGATCGCTCTGTGTCAAACCAGATGTCGCTGCTTGCAGAGTAGGTAAAAAAAGCCTCAGGTTAAGATCCTGACGACTGGTTTGGCGAATAACATCCCATGCCTGATCAGCAGTTAAGCGTGGCTTTTGCTCAAGCAGTCGGTCGATCTCCGTAACGCGATCTGCCCCGTTACTTTATTCGTACCCCTTATAATGGGGTGTTAGCCAGCCAGACCCGGCATGATTACTGCCCCCAGTCGTCCATGATCCGGGGGGTGATGTCACCGGGTCTGGTGGGGCGCTGGTAACCGCTAATAGGGGTCAGGTCAGGCACTTTTGCCGGGACCGTCTGTAACGTGGATGCCGGTACCTGCTC
>NZ_MIIV01000378.1:0-560 GCF_001743015.1 Shigella sp. FC1567 | reverse complement strand
CATCAATGGTCTTTACAAAGCGGAGGTAATACACCGTAAGAGCTGGAAAAACCGTGCAGAAGTGGAACTGGCCACACTCACGTGGGTGGACTGGTATAATAATCGACGATTGCTGGAAAGGCTGGGCCACATCCCTCCGGCAGAAGCAGAAAAAGCTTATTATGCTTCCATCGGAAACGATGATCTGGCAGCCTGAGTTCACAGATAAAACACTCTCCAGGAAACCCGGGGCGGTTCAGTATCCATTACCCGCTCGCAACTGGCAATGCTCCTCGATAAGCTGGACTGGCGTCAGCCAAAAACATCCCGCCTTAATGCACTGACAATGTTGTAAAATGTCATGGCCGGATTATAAAAACGGCCATGAATCAAAAATACCTCATTCGCATTGCAGAACTGGAATGCCAGCTCCGTCAGAAAGACCAGCAACTGAGTCTGGTTGAAGAGACGGAGGCCTTCCTGCGCTCTGCACTGGCCCGCGCCGAAGAAAAGATCGAAGAAGATGAACGGGAAATAGAACATCTGCGGGCTCAGATAGAAAAACTGCGCCGGATGCTGTT
>NZ_MIIV01000377.1:0-26452 GCF_001743015.1 Shigella sp. FC1567 | reverse complement strand
AGTGGAGTGGCTGACGGATAATGGTTCATGCTACCGGGCTAATGAAACACGCCAGTTCGCCCGGATGTTGGGACTTGAACCGAAGAACACGGCGGTGCGGAGTCCGGAGAGTAACGGAATAGCAGAGAGCTTCGTGAAAACGATAAAGCGTGACTACATCAGTATCATGCCCAAACCAGACGGGTTAACGGCAGCAAAGAACCTTGCAGAGGCGTTCGAGCATTATAACGAATGGCATCCGCATAGTGCGCTGGGTTATCGCTCGCCACGGGAATATCTGCGGCAGCGGGCTTGTAATGGGTTAAGTGATAACAGATGTCTGGAAATATAGGGGCAAATCCAACAACTAACCTGTTTTTTATCATTTCAGGAGGAATGCGGCCATCGTAATACGTGGTGCTGAACTGTCCATTCTGGCTAACAGGATAGTTACCAAAGTTGCATTCCAGTATTTCACCAACCTTAGGACTGAAATTAATCGCCACGAGTACACCTCTCCTTAGTAAACTCTGAAAAAGTAATAACACAACGTTACGACCCGATATTTTCTAAGTCTAATGGATTCACGATGAACTCCGGTTTCGGTCTTCCCTCTCTGATTTAAACATCCGCAGCCAACCGGTTAGCGGCTTACACGCGGTCACATTCAAATGCGATTCTGCTACAATCCTCCCCCCGTTCGAAGATTGAGCAATACACCTATGCGTCTAAACCCCGGCCAACAACAAGCTGTCGAATTCGTTACCGGCCCCTGCCTGGTGCTGGCGGGCGCGGGTTCCGGTAAAACTCGTGTGATCACCAATAAAATCGCCCATCTGATCCGCGGTTGCGGTTATCAGGCGCGACATATCGCGGCGGTGACCTTTACCAATAAGGCGGCGCGCGAGATGAAAGAGCGTGTCGGACAGACGCTGGGTCGCAAAGAGGCGCGTGGGCTGATGATCTCAACCTTCCACACGCTGGGGCTGGATATCATCAAGCGTGAGTATGCGGCGCTGGGGATGAAGGCGAACTTTTCGCTGTTTGACGATACCGATCAGCTGGCGTTGCTCAAAGAGTTGACCGAAGGGCTGATTGAAGATGACAAAGTTCTCCTGCAACAGTTGATTTCGACCATCTCTAACTGGAAGAACGATCTCAAAACACCGTCCCAGGCGGCAGCCAGTGCGATTGGTGAGCGGGACCGTATTTTTGCCCATTGTTATGGGCTGTATGATGCACACCTGAAAGCGTGCAATGTTCTCGACTTCGATGATCTGATTTTATTGCCGACGTTGCTGCTGCAACGCAATGAAGAAGTCCGTGAGCGCTGGCAGAACAAAATTCGCTATCTGCTGGTGGATGAGTATCAGGACACCAACACCAGCCAGTATGAACTGGTGAAACTGCTGGTGGGCAGCCGCGCGCGCTTTACCGTGGTGGGCGATGACGACCAGTCGATCTACTCCTGGCGCGGCGCACGTCCACAAAACCTGGTGCTGCTGAGTCAGGATTTTCCGGCGCTGAAGGTGATTAAGCTTGAGCAGAACTACCGCTCTTCCGGACGTATTTTGAAAGCGGCGAACATCCTGATCGCCAATAACCCGCACGTCTTTGAGAAGCGTCTGTTCTCCGAACTGGGTTACGGCACAGAGCTTAAAGTTTTAAGCGCGAATAACGAAGAACATGAAGCCGAGCGCGTCACTGGTGAACTGATTGCGCATCACTTCGTCAATAAAACGCAGTACAAATATTACGCTATTCTTTATCGCGGTAACCATCAGTCGCGAGTGTTTGAAAAATTCCTGATGCAAAACCGCATCCCGTACAAAATTTCTGGTGGTACGTCGTTTTTCTCTCGTCCTGAAATCAAGGACTTGCTGGCTTATCTGCGCGTGCTGACTAACCCGGACGATGACAGCGCATTTCTGCGTATCGTTAACACGCCGAAGAGAGAGATTGGCCCGGCGACGCTGAAAAAGCTGGGTG
The DNA here is from genome assembly GCF_001743015.1 of Shigella sp. FC1567. NCBI lineage: Bacteria > Pseudomonadati > Pseudomonadota > Gammaproteobacteria > Enterobacterales > Enterobacteriaceae > Shigella > Shigella sp. FC1567. Next base: position 24,484 of record NZ_MIIV01000377.1, on the reverse strand, counting down.
AGTGGGCGATGACGCGCAATAAAAGCATGTTTACCGCCAGCTTTGATATGGGCCTGAGTCAGACGCTTAGCGGACGTGGTTATGAAGCATTGACCCGCTTTACTCACTGGTTGGCAGAAATCCAGCGTCTGGCGGAGCGGGAGCCGATTGCCGCGGTGCGCGATCTGATCCACGGCATGGATTATGAATCCTGGCTGTACGAAACATCGCCCAGCCCGAAAGCCGCCGAAATGCGCATGAAGAACGTCAACCAACTGTTTAGCTGGATGACGGAGATGCTGGAAGGCAGCGAACTGGATGAGCCGATGACGCTCACCCAGGTGGTGACGCGCTTTACTTTGCGCGACATGATGGAGCGTGGTGAGAGTGAAGAAGAGCTGGATCAGGTGCAACTGATGACTCTGCACGCGTCAAAAGGGCTGGAGTTTCCTTATGTCTACATGGTCGGTATGGAAGAAGGGTTTTTGCCGCACCAGAGCAGCATCGATGAAGATAATATCGATGAGGAGCGGCGGCTGGCCTATGTCGGCATTACCCGCGCCCAGAAGGAATTGACCTTTACGCTGTGTAAAGAACGCCGTCAGTACGGCGAGCTGGTGCGCCCGGAGCCGAGCCGCTTTTTGCTGGAGCTGCCGCAGGATGATCTGATTTGGGAACAGGAGCGCAAAGTGGTCAGCGCCGAAGAACGGATGCAGAAAGGGCAAAGCCATCTGGCGAATCTGAAAGCGATGATGGCGGCAAAACGAGGGAAATAATCAAGGCCGGAAAAGATGCGTCAGCATCGCATCCGGCACTTACTCATTAATGCACTTCCAGCGGCCAGTGGACATAGCTCTGCCACTGGCTTTCCTGAGCAATAATCTCTTTACCCAGCGGATGTTGGGTTAGCCAACCTTGCGGAAGCGTCAAGGTCAACAGTTCATGGTTAGCCTGTAATGTCATCTCTGGCACGAGATCGTCACGGCGACGGCTGGCAAAAATGATGGCCAGGCGGAGTAAACGGCAGAGTTGTTCTGCGACGCGCGGCGGTACGGCATTTTGCTGATGCAGCGATGAGAGATCGACCGGATTAGTCTGGTTGAGCAGTAGCGTCGCCAGCAATTTTTTCTGTGCGGGGGTAAAACCGGGAAGATCCAGATTACGCACCAGATAAGCAGCGTGTTGCGGCGCTTGTTTAAAGTCAACGCTCAGGCCGATTTCATGAAGCTGACAGGCGCTGATGAGCAAATCGCGGCTTATTGCTTCAAGATGCCATTCCTTTTCCACCTGATCGAAGAAGTTAGCCGCAACTTTGGCTACGCGCTGCGCCTGATCAATATCGATCATAAAGCGGCGCTGAATATTACGCAGCGTACGGCTGCGAATATCCTGCTCGACGGCCAGATGCAACATGCCGTAGACCAGGCCTTCACGCAGCGCACCGCCCGCCAGGGTCATACACTGAATATTCAGTTCGGTAAAAATGGCGATCAGGATCGCCAGACCACTCGGGAACACTAACGCACGTTCCAGCGTCAGCCCGTCAATCTCCAGTTCCTCCAGCCGACCGCAATGAATGGCTCGCTGTTTCAATTGCTGCAACTTTTCCAGGGTAATGCGTTCATCCATCCCCTGTGCCATCATGATTTCCTGTAACGCCTGCACGGTGCCGGAAGCACCAACGCACACTTTCCAGCCGTGATACCGTAATTCATCGGCAACCGGACGTAACACTTCGCGTGCCGCTTTTTCTGCAGCATCAAAATTTTCCTGCCCCAGATTACGATCGGCAAAATAGCGTTCCAGCCAGGTGACGCAGCCCATCGACAGGCTGAACAACGAGGTGGTTTGTGCACCCGTGCCGGTTACCAGTTCAGTACTGGCACCGCCTATATCCACCACCAGGCGCTGATCGGCACCGCCAGTTGTGTGAGCAACGCCCTGATAAATCAGACGTGCTTCCTCTTCACCGCTGATCACCTGTACCGGACAACCGAGGATTTCCTGCGCTTTGGCAATAAAATCACCCGCATTGACGGCAAGACGTAATGTCGCCGTAGCGACAACGCGAATTTGCGAGGGAGGGATATCTTGCAGACGTTCAGCAAACAGGCGCAGACATTGCCAACCGCGCTCCATTGCTTCATTAGACAGGGCATTTTCGCTATTCAGGCCAGCAGCCAGACGCACTTTGCGTTTTATTCGCGTCAGCGTCTGGATGCTTCCAGCCACCTCGCGCACAACCAGCATATGAAAACTATTCGAACCGAGATCAATGGCTGCATACAGCGACGAGGTGGAACCCATACTCTTCATCCTTCAATCTGTCTCTGTGTTGGCTGCATTCTTTCACCTGAATCACTTACTACAGTATGCTCATCGGGATTCATTCTCTTGCCATCTTGATACAGTTTGAATGATTTTGAGTATGACATTTTATTTAACCTGAACGACGACGATTACGCGGAGCGCCAGTACGACGCGGACCATTGCCTGTACGTGGGCGCGTGAGGCGCAGCGGTTTTGGCAGATCGGTCATCAATGCGTCCGGATTGTATTTGCTTACCGGAATTGAGTGACCAATATAGGTCTCAATAGCAGGCAAATTCAATGCATACTCTTCACACGCCAGGCTGATAGAGTGACCGCTTGCGCCTGCGCGACCTGTACGACCAATACGGTGAACGTAATCTTCACAGTCATCGGGTAAATCGTAGTTAAAGACGTGCGTCACTGCCGGAATATGCAAACCACGCGCGGCAACGTCGGTGGCAACCAGAATATCCAGATCGCCACGGGTAAATTCATCAAGAATACGCAGACGTTTTTTCTGCGCGACATCGCCTGTCAACAAACCGACACGATGACCATCTGCCGCCAGGTGGCCCCAGATCTCTTCACAACGGTGTTTGGTATTGGCGAAAATAATCGCTCTGTCTGGCCACTCTTCTTCGATCAGCGTTTGCAGCAAACGCATTTTTTCTTCGTTAGAAGGGTAGAAAAGCTCTTCTTTAATACGGTGGCCCGTTTTCTGTTCCGGTTCCACTTCAATATATTCGGCATTGTTCATCTGCTCGAACGCCAGTTCACGTACCCGGTACGAAAGCGTGGCGGAGAACAGCATGTTGAGGCGCTGGTTTGCAGGCGGCATACGGCGGAACAGCCAGCGGATATCTTTAATAAAGCCCAGATCGTACATGCGATCGGCTTCGTCCAGTACCACCACCTGAATGGCACCGAGGTTAATGTGGTTCTGCTTGGCGTAGTCAATTAAACGCCCCGTAGTGCCAATCAGAATGTCAACGCCGCTTTCCAGCACTTTCAGCTGTTTGTCGTAGCCATCACCACCGTAAGCCAGACCCAGCTTCAGGCCGGTAGCTTCCGCCAGCGGTTCTGCGTCGGCATGGATCTGCACGGCAAGTTCACGCGTCGGTGCCATAATTAAGGCACGTGGTTGATTCACCTTGCGATCGGCAATCGCAGGATGAGAGAGAAGATAATGAAACGTTGACGTAAGAAACGCCATCGTTTTCCCGGTACCGGTTTGCGCCTGCCCGGCTACGTCACGACCCGCCAGCGTCAGCGGAAGGGCCAGTGCCTGAATGGGCGTACAGTTATGAAACCCTTTTTTTTCAAGGACTTCTACAACCTTCGGATGCAGGGCGAAGTCGGAAAACTTCTGTTCTGTTAAATGTGTTTTGCTCATAGTGTGGTAGAATATCAGCTTACTATTGCTTTACGAAAGCGTATCCGGTGAAATAAAGTCAACCTTTAGTTGGTTAATGTTACACCAACAACGAAACCAACACGCCAGGCTTATTCCTGTGGAGTTATATATGAGCGATAAAATTATTCACCTGACTGACGACAGTTTTGACACGGATGTACTCAAAGCGGACGGGGCGATCCTCGTCGATTTCTGGGCAGAGTGGTGCGGTCCGTGCAAAATGATCGCCCCGATTCTGGATGAAATCGCTGACGAATATCAGGGCAAACTGACCGTTGCAAAACTGAACATCGATCAAAACCCTGGCACTGCGCCGAAATATGGCATCCGTGGTATCCCGACTCTGCTGCTGTTCAAAAACGGTGAAGTGGCGGCAACCAAAGTGGGTGCACTGTCTAAAGGTCAGTTGAAAGAGTTCCTCGACGCTAACCTGGCGTAAGGGAATTTCATGTTCGGGTGCCCCGTCGCTAAAAACTGGACGCCCGGCGTGAGTCATGCTAACTTAGTGTTGACTTCGTATTAAACATACCTTATTAAGTTTGAATCTTGTAATTTCCAACGCTTCCCGTTTTATCTTAAATGCGAAGTGAACAGATTTCTGGCTCGTCACTCAATCCGTCTTGTCGTTTCAGTTCTGCGTACTCTCCTGTGACCAGGCAGCGAAAAGACATGAGTCGATGACCGTAAACAGGCATGGATGATCCTGCCATACCATTCACAACATTAAGTTCGAGATTTACCCCAAGTTTAAGAACTCACACCACTATGAATCTTACCGAATTAAAGAATACGCCGGTTTCTGAGCTGATCACTCTCGGCGAAAATATGGGGCTGGAAAACCTGGCTCGTATGCGTAAGCAGGACATTATTTTTGCCATCCTGAAGCAGCACGCAAAGAGTGGCGAAGATATCTTTGGTGATGGCGTACTGGAGATATTGCAGGATGGATTTGGTTTCCTCCGTTCCGCAGACAGCTCCTACCTCGCCGGTCCTGATGACATCTACGTTTCCCCTAGCCAAATCCGCCGTTTCAACCTCCGCACTGGTGATACCATCTCTGGTAAGATTCGCCCGCCGAAAGAAGGTGAACGCTATTTTGCGCTGCTGAAAGTTAACGAAGTTAACTTCGACAAACCTGAAAACGCCCGCAACAAAATCCTCTTTGAGAACTTAACCCCGCTGCACGCAAACTCTCGTCTGCGTATGGAACGTGGTAACGGTTCTACGGAAGATTTAACCGCTCGCGTACTGGATCTGGCATCACCTATCGGTCGTGGTCAGCGTGGTCTGATTGTGGCACCGCCGAAAGCCGGTAAAACTATGCTGCTGCAGAACATTGCTCAGAGCATTGCTTACAACCACCCGGATTGTGTGCTGATGGTTCTGCTGATCGACGAACGTCCGGAAGAAGTAACCGAGATGCAGCGTCTGGTAAAAGGTGAAGTTGTTGCTTCTACCTTTGACGAACCCGCATCTCGCCACGTTCAGGTTGCGGAAATGGTGATCGAGAAGGCCAAACGCCTGGTTGAGCACAAGAAAGACGTTATCATTCTGCTCGACTCCATCACTCGTCTGGCGCGCGCTTACAACACTGTTGTTCCGGCGTCAGGTAAAGTGTTGACCGGTGGTGTGGACGCCAATGCCCTTCATCGTCCGAAACGCTTCTTCGGTGCGGCGCGTAACGTGGAAGAGGGCGGCAGCCTGACCATTATCGCGACGGCGCTTATCGATACCGGTTCTAAAATGGACGAAGTTATTTACGAAGAGTTTAAAGGTACAGGCAACATGGAACTGCACCTCTCTCGTAAGATCGCTGAAAAACGCGTCTTCCCGGCTATCGACTACAACCGTTCCGGTACCCGTAAAGAAGAGCTGCTCACGACTCAGGAAGAACTGCAGAAAATGTGGATCCTGCGCAAAATCATTCACCCGATGGGCGAAATCGATGCAATGGAATTCCTCATTAATAAACTGGCCATGACCAAGACCAATGACGATTTCTTCGAAATGATGAAACGCTCATAAATTTGTCTTATGCCAAAAACGCCACGTGTTTACGTGCGTTTTGCTTTTATATCTGTAATCTTAATGCCGCGCTGGCGATGTTAGGAAAATTCCTGGAATTTGCTGGCATGTTATGCAATTTGCATATCAAATGGTTAATTTTTGCACAGGACTGGTGGGTTCGGAACGGACTTTCCCTTCTGAATAAAGGTCTTCGTGGTTATACTTCTGCTAATAATTTTCTCTGAGAGCATGCATTGTGAATTTACTGACAGTGAGTACTGATCTCATCAGTATTTTTTTATTCACGACACTGTTTCTGTTTTTTTGCCCGTAAGGTGGCAAAAAAAGTCGGTTTAGTGGATAAACCAAACTTCCGCAAACGTCACCAGGGATTGATACCTCTCGTTGGGGGGATTTCGGTTTACGCAGGGATTTGCTTCACGTTCGGAATTGTCGATTACTATATTCCGCATGCATCTCTCTATCTCGCTTGTGCCGGTGTGCTTGTTTTCATTGGCGCGCTGGATGACCGTTTTGATATCAGCGTAAAAATCCGTGCCACCATACAGGCCGCTGTTGGCATTGTTATGATGGTGTTCGGCAAACTTTATCTCAGTAGCCTGGGTTATATCTTTGGCTCCTGGGAGATGGCGCTCGGACCGTTTGGTTACTTCCTGACGCTATTTGCCGTCTGGGCGGCCATTAATGCGTTCAACATGGTTGATGGCATTGATGGCTTGCTGGGCGGGTTGTCCTGCGTCTCGTTTGCAGCAATCGGTATGATTTTGTGGTTCGACGGGCAAACCAGCCTCGCAATCTGGTGCTTTGCGATGATCGCCGCCATCCTGCCATACATCATGCTTAACCTTGGTATCCTGGGTCGCCGCTACAAAGTCTTTATGGGTGATGCGGGCAGTACGCTGATTGGTTTTACCGTTATCTGGATCCTGCTCGAAACGACCCAGGGCAAAACCCATCCCATCAGCCCGGTTACCGCTTTGTGGATAATCGCCATTCCGCTAATGGATATGGTGGCGATTATGTACCGTCGCCTGCGTAAAGGCATGAGCCCATTCTCTCCTGACCGTCAGCATATTCACCATTTGATCATGCGTGCCGGGTTTACTTCCCGTCAGGCGTTTGTGCTGATTACCCTTGCCGCAGCACTGCTCGCTTCCATTGGCGTGCTGGCAGAATATTCTCATTTTGTCCCGGAGTGGGTCATGCTGGTGCTCTTTTTGCTAGCATTCTTCCTCTATGGATATTGCATTAAGCGTGCCTGGAAAGTTGCTCGCTTTATTAAGCGCGTAAAACGCAGACTGCGTAGAAATCGTGGTGGCAGCCCCAATTTAACCAAATAAATGAGGATGTGATGACACAACCAATGCCTGGGAAACCGACCGAAGACGCTGAAAATGAACTGGATATTCGTGGGTTGTTTCGTACCTTGTGGGCTGGGAAGCTATGGATTATTGGCATGGGGCTGGCGTTTGCGTTAATCGCGCTGGCGTATACTTTTTTTGCTCGTCAGGAGTGGAGCTCGACGGCGATTACCGATCGTCCAACGGTGAATATGCTGGGGGGATATTACTCGCAGCAGCAATTTTTGCGTAACCTGGATGTCCGTTCAAACATGGCTTCTGCCGATCAACCATCGGTCATGGACGAAGCCTATAAAGAGTTTGTTATGCAACTGGCCTCGTGGGATACCCGCAGAGAGTTCTGGCTGCAAACCGACTATTACAAACAGCGGATGGTGGGCAACAGCAAAGCCGATGCGGCGTTGCTGGATGAAATGATTAACAACATCCAGTTTATCCCCGGAGACTTTACCCGCGCGGTCAATGACAGCGTGAAGCTTATTGCCGAAACCGCGCCTGACGCTAATAACCTGTTACGTCAGTATGTTGCTTTTGCCAGCCAGCGTGCAGCCAGCCATCTGAATGATGAGCTGAAAGGCGCATGGGCGGCACGCACCATCCAGATGAAAGCTCAGGTGAAGCGTCAGGAAGAGGTGGCGAAAGCCATCTACGACCGCCGGATGAACAGCATTGAGCAGGCGCTGAAAATTGCTGAGCAGCATAATATTTCGCGCAGTGCGACAGATGTGCCTGCCGAGGAATTACCTGATTCAGAAATGTTCCTGCTTGGGCGTCCAATGCTCCAGGCTCGACTGGAAAATTTACAGGCCGTCGGTCCGGCCTTTGATCTCGACTATGATCAGAATCGGGCCATGTTAAACACCCTGAATGTTGGTCCAACCCTGGATCCGCGTTTTCAGACCTATCGCTATTTGCGTACGCCGGAAGAACCGGTAAAACGCGATAGCCCACGTCGTGCCTTCCTGATGATTATGTGGGGCATTGTCGGGGGGCTGATCGGGGCTGGTGTCGCATTAACCCGCCGTTGCTCGAAATAGCAACACTGCTGCGGCGAGCGCAAAGGCGCTCGCCGCTTATTCGAAGAGAATCGATGTGAAAGTACTGACTGTATTTGGTACGCGCCCGGAAGCCATCAAGATGGCTCCGTTGGTGCATGCGTTGGCAAAAGCTCCTTTTTTTGAGGCTAAAGTTTGCGTCACTGCGCAGCATCGGGAGATGCTCGATCAGGTGCTGAAACTCTTTTCCATTGTACCTGACTACGATCTCAACATAATGCAGCCAGGACAGGGCCTGACAGAGATAACCTGTCGGATTCTGGAAGGGCTAAAACCTATTCTTGCCGAGTTCAAACCAGACGTCGTGCTGGTTCACGGCGACACAACAACGACGCTGGCAACCAGCCTGGCGGCGTTTTATCAGCGTATTCCTGTTGGTCACGTTGAGGCTGGTTTACGCACGGGCGATCTCTATTCGCCGTGGCCGGAAGAGGCTAACCGTACATTGACCGGGCATCTGGCGATGTATCACTTCTCTCCAACCGAAACTTCCCGGCAAAACTTGCTGCGTGAAAACGTTGCGGATAGCCGAATCTTCATTACTGGTAATACAGTCATTGATGCACTGTTATGGGTGCGTGATCAGGTGATGAGCAGCGACACGCTGCGTTCAGAACTGGTGGCAAATTACCCGTTTATCGACCCCAATAAAAAGATGATTCTGGTGACCGGTCACAGGCGTGAGAGTTTCGGTCGTGGTTTTGAAGAAATCTGCCACGCGTTGGCAGACATTGCCACCACGCACCAGGACATCCAGATTGTCTATCCGGTGCATCTCAACCCGAACGTCAGAGAGCCGGTCAATCGCATTCTGGGGCATGTGAAAAATGTCATTCTGATCGATCCCCAGGAGTATTTACCGTTTGTCTGGTTGATGAACCACGCCTGGCTGATTTTGACCGACTCAGGCGGCATTCAGGAAGAAGCGCCTTCGCTGGGGAAACCGGTGCTGGTGATGCGCGATACCACTGAGCGTCCGGAAGCGGTGACGGCGGGTACGGTGCGTCTGGTAGGCACGGATAAGCAGCGAATTGTCGAGGAAGTGACGCGTCTTTTAAAAGACGAAAACGAATATCAAACTATGAGCCGCGCCCATAACCCGTATGGTGATGGTCAGGCATGCTCTCGCATTCTGGAAGCGTTAAAAAATAATCGGATATCACTATGAGTTTTGCGACCATTTCTGTTATCGGACTGGGTTACATCGGGCTGCCTACAGCAGCAGCGTTTGCCTCACGGCAAAAACAGGTGATTGGTGTCGATATCAACCAACACGCGGTTGATACCATCAATCGTGGCGAAATCCATATCGTCGAGCCTGATTTGGCGAGCGTAGTAAAAACTGCCGTAGAAGGCGGTTTTTTACGAGCGAGCACGACGCCAGTTGAAGCGGATGCCTGGCTGATTGCTGTACCCACGCCGTTTAAAGGCGATCATGAGCCAGATATGACCTACGTTGAATCGGCTGCTCGCTCCATTGCGCCAGTGCTGAAAAAAGGCGCGCTGGTGATCCTTGAATCCACCTCGCCGGTGGGGTCAACCGAGAAGATGGCAGAATGGTTAGCAGAGATGCGTCCGGATCTCACTTTCCCACAGCAGGTGGGCGAGCAGGCGGACGTCAACATTGCTTACTGCCCGGAACGCGTGTTACCGGGCCAGGTTATGGTCGAGCTGATTAAAAACGATCGCGTGATTGGTGGTATGACGCCGGTTTGTTCGACCCGCGCCAGCGAACTGTACAAAATTTTCCTCGAAGGTGAGTGTGTCGTCACTAACTCGCGGACGGCGGAAATGTGTAAGCTCACCGAAAACAGCTTCCGCGATGTGAATATCGCTTTTGCTAATGAATTGTCGCTGATTTGTGCCGATCAGGGGATTAACGTCTGGGAACTGATTCGCCTGGCGAATCGTCACCCTCGCGTTAATATTCTTCAGCCTGGCCCTGGCGTGGGCGGTCACTGCATTGCTGTTGATCCGTGGTTTATCGTGGCACAGAACCCCCAGCAGGCGCGGCTTATCCGTACCGCGCGCGAAGTGAACGATCACAAACCGTTCTGGGTTATCGATCAGGTGAAAGCGGCGGTGGCTGATTGCCTGGCGGCTACCGATAAACGCGCCAGTGAACTGAAAATCGCCTGCTTTGGTCTGGCGTTTAAACCGAATATTGATGACCTGCGCGAAAGCCCGGCGATGGAAATCGCTGAACTGATCGCCCAGTGGCATAGCGGCGAAACTCTGGTTGTTGAGCCTAACATCCACCAGTTGCCGAAAAAACTGACCGGGCTTTGTACTCTGGCGCAGCTTGACGAGGCGCTGGCAACGGCAGACGTGCTGGTGATGCTGGTCGATCATAGTCAGTTTAAAGTTATCAATGGCGACAATGTCCATCAGCAGTATGTCGTCGATGCCAAAGGAGTCTGGCGCTGATGAGAAAAATTCTGATAACAGGTGGTGCCGGGTTTATTGGCTCGGCGCTGGTGCGTTATATCATCAACGAAACGAGCGACGCGGTGGTAGTGGTCGATAAGCTGACCTACGCCGGAAACCTGATGTCGCTGGCACCGGTCGCGCAAAGCGATCGCTTTGCCTTTGAGAAAGTTGATATCTGCGATCGGGCAGAACTGGCACGCGTATTCACTGAGCATCAGCCAGACTGTGTCATGCATCTGGCAGCCGAAAGCCATGTTGACCGTTCTATTGACGGCCCGGCAGCGTTTATTGAAACCAACATTGTCGGGACTTATACATTGCTTGAAGCGGCGCGGGCTTACTGGAATACGCTGACGGAAGATAAAAAATCAGCGTTCCGTTTTCATCATATCTCCACCGACGAAGTATATGGTGACCTGCACTCGACGGATGATTTCTTCACCGAAACCACGCCGTATGCGCCGAGCAGCCCTTATTCCGCGTCAAAAGCCAGCAGCGACCATCTGGTGCGCGCCTGGCTGCGGACCTACGGTCTGCCGACGCTTATCACCAACTGCTCGAATAACTACGGTCCTTACCACTTTCCGGAAAAACTGATCCCGCTGATGATCCTCAACGCGCTGGCGGGTAAACCGCTGCCGGTATATGGCAACGGGCAGCAAATCCGTGACTGGCTGTATGTGGAAGATCACGCCCGCGCGCTGTATTGCGTGGCGACCACCGGGAAAGTCGGTGAAACCTATAATATTGGTGGTCACAACGAGCGTAAGAATCTCGATGTTGTGGAAACCATTTGCGAGCTGCTGGAAGAACTGGCTCCGAACAAGCCGCACGGCGTGGTGCACTATCGTGACTTGATCACCTTTGTCGCTGACCGTCCGGGGCATGATCTGCGTTATGCCATTGATGCTTCGAAAATTGCCCGTGAACTTGGCTGGCTGCCACAGGAAACCTTTGAAAGTGGAATGCGTAAAACGGTGCAGTGGTATCTGGCTAATGAAAGCTGGTGGAAGCAGGTGCAGGACGGCAGCTATCAGGGCGAGCGTTTAGGTCTGAAAGGCTAATTTTCAGCGGAGGCAAACATGAAAGGTATTATCCTGGCGGGCGGTTCCGGCACCCGATTGCATCCGATTACGCGCGGCGTATCGAAGCAACTGTTGCCGATTTACGATAAGCCAATGATTTACTATCCGCTGTCGGTGCTGATGTTGGCCGGTATCCGCGAAATTCTCATCATCACTACGCCGGAAGATAAAGGTTATTTCCAGCGCCTGCTGGGCGATGGTAGTGAGTTCGGTATCCAGCTGGAATACGCCGAACAGCCCAGCCCGGACGGTCTGGTGCAGGCCTTTATCATCGGTGAAACCTTCCTCAACGGTGAACCTTCTTGTCTGGTGCTGGGCGATAACATCTTCTTCGGTCAGGGCTTCAGTCCGAAGCTGCGTCATGTTGCGGCGCGCACGGAAGGGGCGACGGTATTTGGCTATCAGGTGATGGACCAGGAACGCTTTGGCGTGGTGGAGTTTGACGACAATTTCCGCGCTATCTCGCTGGAAGAAAAGCCAAAACAGCCGAAGTCAAACTGGGCGGTGACCGGGCTTTATTTCTACGACAGTAAAGTCGTGGAGTACGCAAAGCAGGTGAAGCCGTCGGAGCGTGGTGAACTGGAGATTACCTCCATCAACCAGATGTACCTCGAGGCGGGCAACCTGACCGTTGAACTGCTCGGGCGCGGATTTGCCTGGCTGGACACTGGCACTCACGACAGCCTGATTGAAGCCAGTACCTTTGTGCAGACAGTAGAAAAACGCCAGGGCTTTAAGATTGCCTGCCTGGAAGAGATCGCCTGGCGTAACGGCTGGCTCGATGACGAGGGTGTGAAGCGTGCTGCCAGTTCATTAGCGAAAACTGGCTACGGCCAATATCTGCTGGAGTTACTTCGTGCCCGTCCGCGCCAGTATTGAGCCACTAACCTGGGAAAACGCCTTCTTTGGTGTTAACAGCGCCATCGTGCGCATTACGTCTGAAGCACCGCTCCTGACGCCAGACGCGTTAGCGCCGTGGTCACGGGTGCAGGCCAAAATTGCGGCATCAAATACGGGTGAACTGGATGCCCTGCAACAGCTGGGATTCTCCCTGGTAGAAGGTGAAGTTGATTTGGCGCTACCCGTGAACAATGTCAGTGATAGCGGTGCTGTCGTGGCACAAGAGACCGATATTCCCGCATTACGTCAGTTAGCTAGCGCCGCATTTGCGCAAAGCCGTTTTCGTGCGCCGTGGTATGCGCCTGACGCCAGCGGTCGCTTTTATGCACAGTGGATTGAAAATGCCGTGCGCGGCACCTTTGATCATCAATGTCTGATTCTACGTGCGGCGTCCGGCGATATTCGCGGCTATGTCTCTTTACGGGAACTCAATGCGACAGATGCGCGAATTGGCCTGCTGGCTGGACGCGGTGCAGGTGCTGAGCTGATGCAAACGGCGCTAAACTGGGCGTATGCTCGCGGTAAAACAACTTTGCGGGTGGCGACCCAAATGGGCAACACCGCCGCGCTTAAACGATACATACAAAGTGGTGCGAATGTAGAAAGCACCGCGTACTGGTTATACAGGTGATCACATGATTCCATTTAACGCACCGCCGGTGGTGGGAACCGAACTCGACTATATGCAGTCGGCAATGGGTAGCGGCAAACTGTGTGGCGATGGCGGTTTTACCCGTCGCTGCCAGCAGTGGCTGGAGCAACGTTTTGGCAGCGCCAAAGTGTTACTGACGCCGTCCTGCACCGCTTCGCTGGAGATGGCGGCGCTGCTGCTCGATATCCAGCCTGGCGATGAAGTGATCATGCCGAGCTACACCTTTGTCTCCACCGCCAATGCCTTTGTGCTGCGTGGCGCGAAAATCGTCTTTGTGGATGTTCGCCCGGACACCATGAACATCGACGAAACGTTGATTGAAGCAGCGATCACCGACAAAACGCGCGTTATCGTGCCGGTCCATTACGCGGGTGTGGCCTGCGAAATGGACACCATTATGGCGTTGGCGAAAAAGCATAATTTGTTTGTGGTGGAAGATGCCGCTCAGGGCGTGATGTCCACTTACAAAGGGCGTGCACTGGGAACCATTGGTCATATTGGCTGCTTTAGCTTCCATGAAACCAAAAACTACACGGCGGGTGGTGAAGGCGGCGCGACGCTGATTAACGATAAAGCGTTAATCGAACGAGCCGAGATCATCCGTGAAAAGGGCACTAACCGCAGCCAGTTCTTCCGTGGTCAGGTCGATAAATATACCTGGCGCGATATTGGCTCCAGCTATTTGATGTCCGATCTGCAAGCTGCATACCTGTGGGCGCAACTGGAAGCAGCGGATCGTATCAACCAGCAACGTCTGGCGCTGTGGCAAAATTACTACGATGCGTTAGCGCCTCTGGCGAAAGCCGGGCGTATCGAGCTGCCGTCGATTCCTGATGGCTGCGTGCAGAACGCGCATATGTTCTACATTAAACTGCGGGATATTGATGACCGGAGCGCGTTGATTAACTTTCTGAAAGAAGCGGAAATCATGGCGGTGTTTCATTACATTCCGCTGCACGGTTGCCCTGCGGGGGAACACTTTGGTGAGTTCCACGGTGAAGATCGCTACACCACCAAAGAGAGCGAGCGCCTGCTGCGCCTGCCGCTGTTCTACAACCTGTCGCCCGTCAATCAGCGTACGGTAATTGCGACTTTGTTGAACTACTTCTCCTGATATGTCGTTGGCAAAAGCGTCCTTGTGGACGGCGGCCAGTACACTGGTCAAGATTGGTGCCGGGTTACTGGTCGGTAAGTTGCTGGCGGTGTCATTTGGTCCGGCGGGGCTTGGGCTGGCGGCAAATTTCCGCCAGTTGATTACCGTGCTCGGCGTGCTTGCCGGGGCTGGCATCTTTAACGGTGTAACCAAATACGTTGCCCAGTACCATGATAATCCGCAACAGCTGCGCCGCGTGGTCGGCACTTCATCAGCGATGGTACTTGGTTTCTCTACGCTGATGGCGCTGGTTTTTGTGCTGGCAGCTGCGCCAATCAGCCAGGGATTGTTTGGTAATACCGACTATCAGGGGCTGGTGCGTTTAGTGGCGCTGGTGCAAATGGGGATCGCCTGGGGCAACCTGTTACTGGCGCTGATGAAAGGCTTTCGCGATGCCGCAGGTAATGCGTTATCGCTGATTGTCGGCAGCTTGATTGGCGTTCTCGCGTACTACGTCAGTTACCGTTTGGGCGGTTATGAAGGGGCGTTGCTGGGTCTGGCGCTGATTCCCGCGCTGGTGGTAATTCCTGCCGCCATCATGTTGATCAAACGTGGTGTCATCCCGTTAAGCTATCTGAAACCCAGCTGGGATAACGGTCTGGCAGGGCAGTTGAGCAAATTTACGCTCATGGCGTTGATTACGTCGGTGACCTTGCCTGTTGCTTACATCATGATGCGTAAACTGCTGGCGGCGCAGTATAGCTGGGATGAAGTGGGGATCTGGCAAGGGGTGAGCAGTATTTCCGATGCCTACCTGCAATTCATTACGGCATCGTTCAGCGTATATTTGCTGCCCACGTTGTCGCGGCTAACGGAAAAGCGCGATATCACCCGGGAAGTGGTTAAATCGCTAAAATTCGTCTTACCGGCAGTGGCGGCGGCGAGTTTTACCGTCTGGTTGCTGCGTGATTTTGCTATCTGGTTGCTGTTGTCGAATAAATTTACCGCTATGCGCGATCTCTTTGCCTGGCAGTTAGTGGGTGATGTGCTAAAAGTGGGCGCTTATGTCTTTGGTTATCTGGTGATCGCCAAAGCGTCACTGCGGTTTTATATTCTGGCGGAAGTCAGCCAGTTCACTTTATTGATGGTATTTGCCCACTGGCTAATCCCTGCGCATGGTGCACTGGGCGCGGCGCAGGCATATATGGCAACTTATATCGTCTATTTTTCTCTTTGTTGTGGCGTGTTTTTACTCTGGCGTAGGCGGGCATGACTGTACTGATTCACGTACTGGGATCGGATATCCCTCACCATAACCGAACCGTTTTGCGGTTTTTCAATGACGCGCTGGCCGCGACGAGCGAGCACGCGCGCGAGTTTATGGTTGTTGGCAAGGACGACGGCTTAAGTGATAGCTGTCCGGCGCTTTCTGTGCAATTTTTCCCTGGGAAAAAATCGCTGGCGGAAGCGGTCATCGCGAAAGCAAAAGCTAACCGTCAGCAGCGATTTTTTTCCACGGTCAGTTCAATCCCACACTGTGGCTGGCTCTGCTGAGTGGTGGCATTAAGCCCAGCCAGTTTTTCTGGCATATCTGGGGGGCAGACCTGTATGAGCTTTCCAGTGGCTTGAGATATAAGCTTTTTTACCCGCTACGTCGCCTGGCGCAAAAGCGAGTCGGCTGTGTATTTGCCACCCGCGGTGATTTGAGCTTTTTTGCCAAAACGCATCCAAAGGTGCGGGGCGAACTGCTGTACTTCCCGACGCGGATGGACCCTTCTCTCAATACGATGGCGAACGATCGGCAACGTGAAGGGAAAATGACCATTCTGGTGGGGAACTCCGGTGACCGCAGCAATGACCATATTGCTGCCTTGCGCGCCGTTCATCAGCAATTTGGCGATACGGTAAAAGTGGTGGTGCCGATGGGATATCCGCCTAATAACGAAGCGTACATTGAGGAAGTTCGTCAGGCGGGGCTGGAGTTATTCAGCGAAGAAAATCTGCAAATTTTGAGCGAAAAACTGGAATTTGACGCCTATCTGGCGCTACTTCGTCAGTGCGATCTTGGTTACTTTATTTTTGCCCGCCAGCAGGGCATTGGTACGCTTTGCTTACTGATTCAGGCGGGCATTCCTTGTGTGCTTAACCGGGAAAATCCGTTCTGGCAGGATATGACGGAACAGCATTTGCCGGTGCTGTTTACTACCGACGATCTCAACGAGGATATTGTGCGTGAAGCGCAGCGCCAGTTGGCGTCGGTGGATAAAAACACCATTGCCTTCTTTAGCCCTAACTATCTACAAGGCTGGCAGCGGGTGTTGGCGATTGCCGCCGGGGAGGTCGCATGAGTCTGCTGCAATTCAGTGGCCTGTTTGTGGTCTGGCTGCTCTGCACGCTGTTTATTGCCACGCTGACTTGGTTTGAGTTTCGCCGTGTGCGCTTTAACTTCAATGTCTTCTTTTCATTGCTGTTTTTGCTCACCTTTTTCTTCGGCTTCCCGCTGACCAGCGTGCTGGTATTTCGCTTTGATGTTGGTGTCGCGCCGCCAGAAATCTTGTTGCAGGCGTTGCTTTCTGCGGGCTGCTTCTACGCGGTTTACTATGTCACCTACAAAACCCGCCTACGCAAACGCGTTGCTGATGTACCGCGCCGTCCGCTGTTTACCATGAACCGCGTGGAGACCAATCTTACGTGGGTGATCCTGATGGGCATCGCGCTGGTAAGCGTCGGCATCTTCTTCATGCACAACGGCTTTTTGCTGTTCCGGCTTAACTCCTACAGTCAGATCTTCTCCAGTGAAGTCTCCGGCGTGGCGTTAAAACGCTTCTTTTACTTTTTCATCCCGGCGATGCTGGTGGTCTACTTTCTGCGCCAGGATAGCAAAGCGTGGCTGTTTTTCCTCGTCAGCACGGTCGCCTTTGGCTTGCTGACTTATATGATTGTCGGCGGCACTCGCGCCAATATCATCATCGCATTCGCTATCTTCCTGTTTATTGGCATTATTCGCGGCTGGATTTCGTTGTGGATGCTGGCGGCGGCGGGCGTGCTGGGGATTGTGGGCATGTTCTGGCTGGCGCTAAAACGCTATGGAATGAATGTGAGCGGCGATGAAGCGTTCTATACGTTTCTCTATCTCACTCGCGACACCTTCTCGCCGTGGGAGAATCTGGCGTTGCTGTTGCAGAACTACGACAACATCGACTTCCAGGGCCTGGCTCCAATTGTCCGCGATTTCTATGTCTTTATCCCTTCCTGGCTGTGGCCGGGTCGCCCGAGTATGGTGCTGAACTCAGCCAACTACTTTACCAGGGAAGTGCTGAATAACCACTCCGGACTGGCGATCTCGCCTACGCTTATAGGCTCACTGGTGGTGATGGGCGGCGCGTTGTTCATCCCGCTCGGGGCGATCGTGGTTGGTCTGATCATCAAATGGTTCGACTGGCTGTATGAGCTGGGCAACCGCGAGCCTAATCGCTATAAGGCTGCGATATTGCACAGTTTCTGCTTTGGGGCGATCTTCAATATGATCGTGCTGGCACGTGAAGGGCTGGATTCGTTTGTCTCACGCGTAGTCTTTTTTATCGTGGTCTTCGGCGCATGTCTGATGATCGCAAAACTGTTGTACTGGCTTTTTGAAAGCGCCGGACTCATTCATAAACGTACAAAATCATCGCTCCGGACGCAGGTTGAAGGATAACAATGAATAACAACACCACGGCACCGACCTATACGCTGCGTGGCTTACAGTTGATTGGTTGGCGTGATATGCAGCACGCCCTCGATTATCTGTTTGCTGACGGGCAGCTTAAGCAGGGAACGCTGGTTGCCATTAATGCTGAAAAAATGCTGACCATTGAAGATAACGCCGAGGTCAGGGAGTTAATTAACGCTGCCGAATTTAAATATGCGGATGGCATCAGCGTTGTACGTTCAGTACGTAAAAAGTACCCGCAGGCGCAGGTTTCCCGCGTTGCCGGTGCCGATCTCTGGGAAGAGCTGATGGCGCGCGCAGGCAAAGAAGGGACGCCGGTATTTCTTGTGGGCGGTAAACCTGAAGTGCTGGCGCAAACTGAAGCTAAACTGCGCAACCAGTGGAATGTGAATATCGTTGGCAGTCAGGATGGTTATTTTAAACCCGAGCAGCGTCAGGCGCTGTTTGAACGCATTCATGCCAGCGGAGCGCAAATCGTCACCGTTGCGATGGGATCGCCAAAGCAGGAGATCTTCATGCGCGACTGCCGTCTGGTGCATCCAGATGCGCTGTATATGGGCGTTGGCGGGACTTACGATGTTTTCACCGGTCACGTAAAACGCGCACCGAAAATCTGGCAAACGCTGGGACTGGAGTGGCTCTACCGCCTGCTTTCGCAGCCGAGCCGCATTAAGCGTCAGCTTCGTTTGCTGCGTTATTTACGCTGGCACTACACCGGCAACCTCTGATTTTCCTCTCTTTGTAAAGCGACGGAGTGGTCACTCCGTCGCCTGTCTGCTTTTTTATTACACAAAGCATTCAAATTTTTAATGCTTTATTTGCCATTTCTCCTGAATTACGAAAACATTCGCAACACTCGATGTACCCATAACGATAACCGGTAACACCGGAAAGCATGCAAACACAACACGAGGATTTATGGCAGATAACAAACCAGAGCTACAGCGTGGGCTGGAAGCTCGACATATCGAACTCATCGCCCTGGGGGGCACCATTGGCGTCGGCCTGTTTATGGGGGCCGCCAGTACCTTGAAATGGGCCGGGCCATCCGTATTGTTGGCCTATATCATCGCCGGGCTATTCGTCTTTTTCATCATGCGTTCAATGGGCGAAATGTTGTTCCTCGAACCGGTTACCGGTTCGTTCGCCGTTTATGCGCATCGTTATATGAGCCCGTTCTTTGGTTATCTCACCGCCTGGTCTTATTGGTTTATGTGGATGGCGGTGGGGATCTCAGAAATCACCGCCGTTGGCGTTTATGTCCAGTTCTGGTTCCCGGAGATGGCGCAGTGGATACCCGCATTGATCGCAGTGGCGCTGGTGGCGTTGGCGAATCTGGCGGCGGTGCGGTTGTACGGCGAAATCGAGTTCTGGTTCGCGATGATCAAAGTCACCACGATTATCGTGATGATTGTCATTGGCCTGGGCGTGATTTTCTTTGGCTTTGGCAATGGCGGGCAGTCGATTGGTTTTAGCAATCTCACAGAGCATGGCGGTTTCTTTGCGGGTGGCTGGAAAGGGTTCCTGACCGCGCTGTGTATTGTGGTGGCGTCCTACCAGGGCGTGGAGCTGATTGGCATTACTGCCGGTGAAGCGAAGAATCCGCAGGTGACGTTGCGCAGTGCCGTAGGCAAAGTGCTGTGGCGGATCCTGATTTTCTACGTAGGCGCGATTTTCGTTATCGTCACCATCTTCCCGTGGAATGAAAGTGGCAGCAACGGCAGCCCGTTCGTACTGACTTTTGCCAAAATCGGTATTACCGCAGCGGCGGGCATTATCAACTTTGTGGTGCTGACGGCTGCGCTCTCTGGCTGTAACAGCGGCATGTACAGTTGCGGACGTATGCTCTACGCACTGGCGAAAAACCGTCAGTTACCGGCGGCGATGGCGAAAGTTTCCCGTCACGGCGTACCAGTTGCGGGTGTGGCAGTATCTATTGCTATTCTGCTAATTGGCTCATGCCTGAACTACATCATTCCCAATCCGCAGCGTGTGTTTGTCTACGTCTACAGTGCCAGCGTGCTTCCGGGGATGGTGCCATGGTTTGTGATATTGATAAGCCAGCTGCGTTTTCGGCGTGCACATAAAGCGGCGATTGCCAGCCATCCGTTCCGCTCAATCCTGTTCCCGTGGGCCAACTACGTAACAATGGCATTCCTGATTTGCGTTTTGATCGGCATGTACTTTAATGAAGATACGCGTATGTCGCTGTTTGTTGGCATCATCTTTATGCTGGCGGTGACGGCGATTTATAAAGTTTTTGGCCTTAATCGCCACGGGAAAGCGCATAAACTGGAGGAATAAGCAGCAAAACGCACAAACCGTAACCAAACGCGCAATTTATTTAAAAAGGGACTAGACAGAGGGGTGGGAAGTCCGTATTATCCACCCCCGCAACGGCGCTAAGCGCCCGTAGCTCAGCTGGATAGAGCGCTGCCCTCCGGAGGCAGAGGTCTCAGGTTCGAATCCTGTCGGGCGCGCCATTTAGTCCCGGCGCTTGAGCTGCGGTGGTAGTAATACCGCGTAACAAGATTTGTAGTGGTGGCTATAGCTCAGTTGGTAGAGCCCTGGATTGTGATTCCAGTTGTCGTGGGTTCGAATCCCATTAGCCACCCCATTATTAGAAGTTGTGACAATGCGAAGGTGGCGGAATTGGTAGACGCGCTAGCTTCAGGTGTTAGTGTCCTTACGGACGTGGGGGTTCAAGTCCCCCCCCTCGCACCACGACTTTAAATAATTGAACTAAAAATTCAAAAAGCAGTATTTCGGCGAGTAGCGCAGCTTGGTAGCGCAACTGGTTTGGGACCAGTGGGTCGGAGGTTCGAATCCTCTCTCGCCGACCAATTTTGAACCCCGCTTCGGCGGGGTTTTTTGTTTTCTGTGCATTTCGTCACCCTCTCTTCGCAATAAACGCCCGTAATAACTCATTGCCCCACGGTATGATTTCGCCCTTAACGTATTGAAGGATGACTTCAGGCAAGGAGTGACCATGCTGCAACAGGTTCCAACGCGTGCTTTTCATGTGATGGCGAAACCGAGTGGTTCCGATTGTAATCTGAACTGTGACTACTGTTTTTATCTCGAAAAACAATCCCTTTACCGCGAAAAGCCAGTCACGCATATGGACGATGACACGCTGGAAGCGTATGTCCGTCACTATATCGCTGCCAGCGAACCGCAAAACGAAGTGGCTTTTACCTGGCAGGGCGGCGAACCAACGTTACTCGGGCTGGATTTTTACCGCCGTGCCGTAAAGTTACAGGCGAAATACGGTGCTGGCAGGAAGATAAGTAACAGCTTCCAGACTAACGGCGTGCTGCTCGATGATAAATGGTGTGCATTTCTGGCAGAAAATCATTTTCTTGTTGGGTTATCGCTGGACGGTCCGGCTGAGATCCACAATCAATATCGCGTGACCAAAGGTGGCAGACCAACGCATAAGCTGGTGATGCGTGCCCTGACGCTGCTGCAAAAACATCATGTCGACTATAACGTGCTGGTCTGCGTCAACCGCACCAGCGCGCAGCAACCGTTGCAGGTTTATGATTTTTTGTGCGATGCGGGAGTCGAATTCATCCAGTTTATTCCGGTGGTCGAGCGCCTGGCTGATGAAACAGCTGCCAGCGATGGACTGAAACTACATGCGCCTGGTGATATTCAGGGGGAACTGACGGAATGGTCTGTGCGCCCCGATGAATTTGGTGAATTTCTGGTGGCGATTTTTGACCACTGGATCAAACGCGACGTCGGCAAGATTTTCGTGATGAATATCGAATGGGCGTTTGCCAATTTTGTCGGTGCGCCGGGTGCGGTTTGCCATCATCAGCCAACCTGTGGGCGCTCGGTGATTGTTGAGCACAACGGCGACGTTTACGCCTGCGATCACTATGTTTATCCGCAATATCGGCTGGGGAATATGCATCAGCAAACAATTGCAGAAATGATCGATTCCCCGCAACAGCAGGTGTTTGGTGAAGATAAATTTAAGCAATTACCGGCGCAGTGTCGCAGTTGTAACGTGTTAAAAGCGTGCTGGGGAGGCTGCCCGAAACACCGCTTCATGCTCGATGCCAGCGGCAAACCGGGGCTGAATTATTTGTGTGCCGGGTATCAGCGTTATTTCCGCCATCTACCGCCATATCTTAAAGCAATGGCTGATTTGCTGGCGCACGGTCGCCCGGCCAGTGACATTATGCAGGCACATTTGCTGGTGGTGAATAAGTAAAATAGCGGCCATTTTGTGGCCGCCTGCGGTTGATTGCCGGATGCGGCGTAAACGCCTTATCCGGCCTACATGATCGTGCAAATTCAATAAATTGCAGCGTTCTGTGGATACTGGTTTGGGTGATCGTATCCGGCAAAGCCTTTGCGTGCGGTGGCAGTTGACGGGGTATCTGCTGCGCTGGCCATGAGAGGAAGAGCGGCGGCGACAGCAACAACAAGAAGTTTGGGTGAAAACGAAAATTCCATGCAAAATGCTCCGGTTTCATGTCATCAAAATGATGACGTAATTAAGCATTGATAATTGAGATCCCTCTCCCTGACAGGATGATTACATAAATAATAGTGACAAAAATAAATTATTTATTTATCCAGAAAATGAATTGGAAAATCAGGAGAGCGTTTTCAATCCTACCTCTGGCGCAGTTGATATGTAAGGCAGGTTTATTATATCGCGTTGATTATTGATGCTTTTTTAGTTTTAACGGCAATTAATATATGTGTTATTAATTGAATGAATTTTATCATTCATAATAAGTATGTGTAGGATCAAGCTCAGGTTAAATATTCACTCAGGAAGTTATTACTCAGGAAGCAAAGAGGATTACAGAATTATCTCATAACAAGTGTTAAGGGATGTTATTTCCCGATTCTCTGTGGCATAATAAACGAGTAGATGCTCATTCCATCTCTTATGTTCGCCTTAGTGCCTCATAAACTCCGGAATGACGCAGAGCCGTTTACGGTGCTTATCGTCCACTGACAGATGTCGCTTATGCCTCATCAGACACCATGGACACAACGTTGAGTGAAGCACCCACTTGTTGTCATACAGACCTGTTTTAACGCCTGCTCCGTAATAAGAGCAGGCGTTTTTTTATGCATCAGAAAGGTCCCGGAGGTGCTTGCCTCCGGGTGAGAAGGAACTACTGTGGTGGGTTGTTCTGCAACGTTAACATCAAACCGTCGCGACGCATCGCTGCAGCTTCTTCCGGCTTGTGCAGTCTGTCCAGCGCGTCGGCAAGCCATGCGTAATCGTAGGCGTCCGGACGTTGTTTCAGCGCTGCGCGGAAGGCGAGCGATGCTTCCTGCCATTCTCCGTGCTTCATCAGTGACTGGCCCAGTGTGCTCCACAACAGCGGGCGATCGCCGACGTTTTTGATCTGCTGGCGCAGCACTTTTTCCAGCTGTTCCGGATTGTTGGTTTTCAGTCGAGGAATCGGCAGCAGTAGGCGATCGTCGTACTGGCGTTTCAGGCCATCGATGATAATTTGCTGGGCAGTATCATGATCGTCACATTCAATAAGATGTTCCGCCATTGCCACCTGCAACGCTACTTGATGACGCGTTTTCCGGCTTTGGTTTTTCCACCAGTTACGCAAACCTTCACTACCGTTATCGGCACGCGCCTGATCCATCAGGCCAATCCATGCCTGTTGTTCCAGCATTGCACGATGTTCTTCATCACCAACATGGGCTTTCGCCATTGATGGGATGATATCCAGCAGAGAACTCCATGCACCTGTGCGGATATACGCCTGTTCCGCCAGACGTAATACTTCCGGATGGCGTGGCGTAACTTCCAGCAGCTTATCCACGCCGTGGCGTGCAGCATGGTTTTCATTACGGGCCAGTTGCAGACGTACACGGGTGATTTCTACCGGAATGGTGTCATTGCCGGCCAGCTCCGCTGCGCGTTCCAGATGTTGGTTGGCGCGCGCTTCATCACCACGTTGTTGCGCGGCTTCGGCAGCCAGTAGATAGTTCACCACCGGTTGTTCAGCGTGATCGGCATTTTTCGCCATCAGCTTTTCAACTTGCTGATAATCGCCTTCCGCCAGTTTCAGCAGCGCCTGTTCGGTCTGCTTACGTGCACGGCGACGCTTACGCCCGACAAACCACCCACGGGTGTGCGCGCCAGTGCGGAAGATCCGCCGCAGTAGCCACTCAATGGCAAACAGCACTACCATCGCCAGAATCAATATGATCGCCAGGCCCGTGACGCTGGTTTCGATATTGTAGTTGTCGGTCTGGATCAGCACATAACCCTGATGACCGGCAATCATCGGGCCAACCACTATCCCCGCAATCAGCAAAACAAAGAGTAATAACACTTTTAGCATGGTTATTCTCCTTGCGGCGCGGCTGCCGGAGTATCACCTTGCGGTGCAGGTGCAGGTGCAGGTGCAGGTGCAGGTGCAGGTGCAGGTGCAGGTGCAGGTGCAGGTGCAGGTGCAGGTG
>NZ_MIIV01000376.1:0-564 GCF_001743015.1 Shigella sp. FC1567 | reverse complement strand
CTGAGACAACATCTGGCAAGGCTGGGACGGAAGTCACTGTCGTTCTCAAAATCGGTGGAGCTGCATGACAAGGTCATCGGGCATTATCTGAACATAAAACACTATCAGTAAGTTGGAGTCATTACCCAGATCGCGTACCCGGTTTGCCGGTCAGTCCTGGATATGCTCAATGACGTAACGCAGCCATTTTTCTGGCTCCACATTGTTCAGACGGCATGTGCCGATCAGCGAGTACAACACCGCCGCATGTTCGCCACCGCTATCGGAACCCCGTCGGAGAGAGTTTCACTCTCCGGCTGCTCACGGAACCGTACGTGACACTCTCGCGTCATACGGCTCTTGATCACTCATTCGATGCACGTAGTAAATACCAGTGGGCAAATAGCTTCGGATACTGTTTCCTTACCAGCGCCAGCTTTCGCTGAGCCTTCCGGTTCGAAAGTCTGTATTTAGACTGCATCCACTGTAAGCGTCAACGGAGCACCGTATTGACGCTTATTTATTGGTGAGTGCTACGTTCCATGGCAGGAGTTCGTCAACACGGTTGGAAGGCCATTCCGGCAG
>NZ_MIIV01000375.1:0-565 GCF_001743015.1 Shigella sp. FC1567 | reverse complement strand
TAGCGGAGCAGGAAGGACATCTGATGGAAATGGAAGCCACGCAAGCACCTTAAAATCACCATCATACACTAAATCAGTAAGTTGGCAGCATTACCAAACGACACATAGAACAAAATGGCTTTCGGATTAGTCAGGCTCAAAATTAACGCGCGTTTAAAAATGGCCCCGTATTGGGGCTCATCGGATTTGGCCTCGTTATTTTTACCCTTCAGGGTCGCGTAGAGAATTTTACTCTCCAGATAGAGCAAATAAAACGCACCAAGATAACGTACAATGTTGAATAATATCGGGGTGGTCTTAATTAATGTCGCCACTCCAGCCCATGCCAGAAACATCAATACTGCATCGCCAATAAATACACCGCAGGCCGCAAGATAACCGCCTTTCATACCGCTACTGACGCTATTTTTGAGTACAAACAGGGTATTTGGCCCAGGCACCAACACAATAAAAATGGCCCCAACCAGATTAATGCCGATCAGTTAAGGATCAGTTGACCGATCCAGTGGCTGTGTAAGAATCCGGAAACGCTCACTTGTTTCCGGATTTTTTTATGCACATTGGA
>NZ_MIIV01000374.1:0-566 GCF_001743015.1 Shigella sp. FC1567 | reverse complement strand
AAAGGTTCTCAGTATGTATCGCTGGCCTACACACAGCGGCTTAAGGAAGCCGGATTACTGGCATCAACAGGAAGTACAGGCGACTCGTATGACAACGCGATGGCGGAGAGCATCAATGGTCTTTACAAAGCGGAGGTAATACACCGTAAGAGCTGGAAAAACCGTGCAGAAGTGGAACTGGCCACACTCACGTGGGTGGACTGGTATAATAATCGACGATTGCTGGAAAGGCTGGGCCACATCCCTCCGGCAGAAGCAGAAAAAGCTTATTATGCTTCCATCGGAAACGATGATCTGGCAGCCTGAGTTCACAGATAAAACACTCTCCAGGAAACCCGGGGCGGTTCAGGCCGGATTATAAAAACGGCCATGAATCAAAAATACCTCATTCGCATTGCAGAACTGGAATGCCAGCTCCGTCAGAAAGACCAGCAACTGAGTCTGGTTGAAGAGACGGAGGCCTTCCTGCGCTCTGCACTGGCCCGCGCCGAAGAAAAGATCGAAGAAGATGAACGGGAAATAGAACATCTGCGGGCTCAGATAGAAAAACTGCGCCGGATGCTGTT
>NZ_MIIV01000373.1:0-566 GCF_001743015.1 Shigella sp. FC1567 | reverse complement strand
GGGAATATCTCCCCGGCAGCCTTCAGGGAAAAATATCATCAGATGGCTGCTTAAAAAAAGAACAAATGGTAGTGTCCGCTATTGCCAGTACACCTCATTGAGTCCTCATATACAGCAATGTCGCCAACGTTGTACTCGTTGTGCCAGCCCGGTTTCAGATACACACCATATTTTCCAGTCCGCGCATGGAAACAGTATTCACCATCGTTTCCTGTCATCACATCAGCAACAGTGTGCATCACCACTTCCGGGGTGTTTACCCGGGATTTCAGAATAATATGGTATCCGGACATGGGGATACCTGCGCCATCAGTCAGCGCACCTGATATCACTACAGACATAGTTTTTCTCGCGATAAATTAAATCAGGAAGAAATTTCCGGAGAGGCGGGCCATTCAATGGCGTTGTATGAGGTTTTATCAGTGATGACACTGAAATCCATCGCCTGCAGCGATTTCGCGTAAATGCGGTACGCTTTCAGTTTTTCCCGGTCTTCGTCGCTGATTAGCCCCAGCAGCAGGTCTTCTTCCCATTCCCCTGTCCGGGCACTGACCTGAGCCAGAAGG
>NZ_MIIV01000372.1:0-573 GCF_001743015.1 Shigella sp. FC1567 | reverse complement strand
GGGAATATCTCCCCGGCAGCCTTCAGGGAAAAATATCATCAGATGGCTGCTCAAAAAAAGAACAAATGGTAGTGTCCGCTATTGCCAGTACACCTCAGTGCTGTTGTTTCTGTATATCAATAAAGACAATATAAAAGTGATTTACAGCCTAAAAATAAACCAGACAACGCCAGGTATACTTGTTAGCTGTGATAGCAATAATAATTTTGCCTGTCAGACCACAATGACTGAAGATGTTATACAGCGAATTACTACATTTTTTCACACCAGCCCAGATGTCAAGAACAGAGAAATAAAGCTGGAATGGTCAGGAGATAAGAGAGATTTACCAACTGCTGAAGCGGAAATATCTCGCGTGCAGGCGTCTATTATCAAATGGTATGCGTCAGAATACCATAATGGCAGGCAAGTTCTCGATGAGATACAAATACCTGGTAATGCTGCCAACTTACTGATTTAGTGTATGATGGTGACTTTAAGGTGCTTGCGTGGCTTCCATTTCCATCAGATGTCCTTCCTGCTCCGCTACTGAAGGCGTGGTGCGTAACGGCAAAAGCACTGCCGGACATCAGC
>NZ_MIIV01000371.1:0-594 GCF_001743015.1 Shigella sp. FC1567 | reverse complement strand
GCGCGGAAACTGCTGGGATAACAGCCCAATGGAACGCTTCTTCAGGAGTCTGAAGAACGAATGGATGCCGGTGGTGGGTTACGTAAGCTTCAGCGAGGCAGCTCACGCCATAACGGACTATATCGTTGGATATTACAGCGCACTAAGACCGCACGAATATAACGGTGGGTTACCCCCAAACGAATCGGAAAATCGATACTGGAAAAACTCTAACTCGGTGGCCAGTT
The DNA here is from genome assembly GCF_001743015.1 of Shigella sp. FC1567. Taxonomy (NCBI): domain Bacteria; kingdom Pseudomonadati; phylum Pseudomonadota; class Gammaproteobacteria; order Enterobacterales; family Enterobacteriaceae; genus Shigella; species Shigella sp. FC1567. The sequence goes on along the minus strand of NZ_MIIV01000371.1, from coordinate 367 downwards.
TTTGTTGACCACTTCAACAGCTAATTGGATTTGCCCCTATATTTCCAGACATCTGTTATCACTTAACCCATTACAAGCCCGCTGCCGCAGATATTCCCGTGGCGAGCGATAACCCAGCGCACTATGCGGATGCCATTCGTTATAATGCTCGAACGCCTCTGCAAGGTTCTTTGCTGCCGTTAACCCGTCTGGTTTGGGCATGATACTGATGTAGTCACGCTTTATCGTTTTCACGAAGCTCTCTGCTATTCCGTTACTCTCCGGACTCCGCACCGCCGTGTTCTTCGGTTCAAGTCCCAACATCCGGGCGAACTGGCGTGTTTCATTAGCCCGGTAGCATGAACCATTATCCGTCAGCCACTCCACT
>NZ_MIIV01000370.1:0-598 GCF_001743015.1 Shigella sp. FC1567 | reverse complement strand
TGATAAAGGTTCTCAGTATGTATCGCTGGCCTACACACAGCGGCTTAAGGAAGCCGGATTACTGGCATCAACAGGAAGTACAGGCGACTCGTATGACAACGCGATGGCGGAGAGCATCAATGGTCTTTACAAAGCGGAGGTAATACACCGTAAGAGCTGGAAAAACCGTGCAGAAGTGGAACTGGCCACACTCACGTGGGTGGACTGGTATAATAATCGACGATTGCTGGAAAGGCTGGGCCACATCCCTCCGGCAGAAGCAGAAAAAGCTTATTATGCTTCCATCGGAAACGATGATCTGGCAGCCTGAGTTCACAGATAAAACACTCTCCAGGAAACCCGGGGCGGTTCACTTCCCCTTCTCGTCGGTAATTTCACAAGTTGTCCCATACTTGCAAGATCGCGCATCAGCTCCGGTATACGTCCCGGTGAAGCGCCCTGCAATGTCATCAGCATTCTCATCACCATTCCGCATGATTCTGAGAAACTCAGTTGATTCGGCCAGTAACCTTTCAGATGTTCCGCCATTTTAATCATCTGATATCTCACCAGATTATAAGCCAGTAAGACACCCCACAGCTCTTGCTCCACAAGCTCC
>NZ_MIIV01000369.1:0-625 GCF_001743015.1 Shigella sp. FC1567 | reverse complement strand
GCGAGACGACGCTGCGACGTTCTGTTCGCCATGATGCGCGACGGGACTTTTTATACCCCGCAGGGGTCATAACATGCTTGACAACTTAATAGGGGCACCCCCCGCCGCCATCAACACCATTTCCATCGGACTTGGTGCTTTATCGCCTGAGTTGCCGTCCATTAAAATCTGATGACCAGAGGCGGATTCGCCCAGAAAAGTTAACCCTTCGACCCACTTCACTCGCGCTTGCATTTTTGCTACTCCACTGCGTCAATTTTCCTGACAGAGTACGTAGACTGGCCCCCTGAATCTCCAGACAACCAGTATCACTTAAATAAGTGATAGTCTTAATACTAGTTTTTAGACTAGTCATTGGAGTACAGATGATTGATGTCTTAGGGCCGGAGAAACGCAGACGGCGTACCACACAGGAAAAGATCGCAATTGTTCAGCAGAGCTTTGAACCGGGGATGACGGTCTCCCTCGTTGCCCGGCAACATGGTGTAGCAGCCAGCCAGTTATTTCTCTGGCGTAAGCAATACCAGGAAGGAAGTCTTACTGCTGTGGCCGCCGGAGAACAGGTTGTTCCTGCCTCTGAACTTGCTGCCGCCATGAAGCAGATTAAAGAACTCCAGCGCCTGCT
>NZ_MIIV01000368.1:0-625 GCF_001743015.1 Shigella sp. FC1567 | reverse complement strand
ACCCGCAGGTCAAAATGGTCTGCCAGATGGAACTGACCAGCCATCTGCTGACGGCTGCAGCCTTCGGCACGATGAAGAACAGCGAAAATGAGCTTGCTGAGCAACTTATAGAACAAACCGGCGATAACACTCTGACGTTAATGGATAAAGGTTATTACTCACTGGGACTGTTAAATGCCTGGAGCCTGGCGGGAGAACACCGCCACTGGATGATACCTCTCAGGAAGGGAGCGCAATATGAAGAGCTCAGAAAACTGGGTAAAGGCGATCATCTGGTGAAGCTGAAAACCAGCCCGCAGGCACGAAAAAAGTGGCCGGGACTGGGAAATGAAGTGACAGCCCGCCTGCTGACCGTGACGCGCAAAGGAAAAGTCTGCCATCTGCTGACGTCGATGACGGATGCCATGCGCTTCCCCGGAGGAGAAATGGCGGATCTGTACAGTCATCGCTGGGAAATTGAACTGGGATACAGGGAGATAAAACAGACGATGCAACTGAGCAGGCTGACGCTGAGAAGTAAAAAGCCGGAGCTTGTGGAGCAAGAGCTGTGGGGTGTCTTACTGGCTTATAATCTGGTGAGATATCAGATGATTAAAATGGCGGAACATCTGAAAGGTTACTGGCC